>NZ_LBIY01000001.1:0-824 GCF_028128625.1 Bradyrhizobium sp. CCBAU 45389
GTCGAGGCCATCGAGCGTGAGCTGGCTCTCATCCAGAGAACTAATCCGATGGCGAAGTTGTTGTCCTCCATTCCCGGCATTGGTCCCATAACGGCCACGGCTCTCGCTGCGACCGTGCCGGACCCGACAATGTTTCGCTCCGGGCGAGAGTTCGCGGCCTGGCTTGGCCTGACACCTAAGCAGAATTCAACTGGCAGGAAGGATCGGCTGGGCAGGATAACAAAACAGGGCGATTCCTATCTCAGGCACTTGCTTGTGATCGGAGCACTTAACGTCGTTCGGTACCCAAAGGCACGCTCCAGGGTCGGAGGCGGCTGGATCGAAGCCCTGCTTGAACGGCGTCGGCCCATGGTGGTCGCCATCGCCGTTGCCAACAAAATGGCCCGGATCATCTGGGCAATGATGACCACCGGGGAATTCTATCGGCCTAAGCTCGCGGCTTAACTTTCCGCGTATCCTGGCCACCTTATGGTGTGAGGGCAAATGACAGCATGATGGAAACCGGCGGAGCTGGGGATCGAGCAAGCCCGAAGAGCTTTAAGCGCACAAGCGCGACCCGTTGATGAGGCCTCGATCCGCGATCTCCATCAGGGCCAGCGGCCATGGCATCGGTCGCACTAACAGGCCGTATACATGAACGCACCCGACCGGTATCCAAAGTATGCTGCCAAAAATCCCTTGCATCCGCGGGGCCGTCTATACATGAAACTCTCGACGAAGCCGTTCTGCATCGGCTTTCCCGGCGCAATGAACTGCCAATCGATGGCTGCGTCCTTGCACCAAGCGAGCATGGCGTTGCAGGTGAATTCGGTGCCATGGTCGGA
>NZ_LBIY01000001.1:1230-1333 GCF_028128625.1 Bradyrhizobium sp. CCBAU 45389
CACGATCATTCCTGGCTTGCCGCGTCGCTGGACGATTGCCGTCAGTTCGCGGGCCACGCGCCGCCCCGAGATCGACGTCTCCGGAATGGCGCCCAGGCATTCC
>NZ_LBIY01000001.1:1513-1903 GCF_028128625.1 Bradyrhizobium sp. CCBAU 45389
ATGGCTCGCCCTCCCGCCGCAGCAAGACGAACAACCGGCGATAGCCGAAACGCCGCCGCTCGTTGGCGAGATCGCGCAATCGGCCACGCAGAACTGCGTCCGGCGGGCGGCTGGAGCGATAGCGGATCATCTTCCGATCCGCTCCCACGATCGAGCAGGCCCGCCGTTCCGACAGGCTCATGATGGCCTGCAGATGCGCGATCGCAGCGCGCTTGGCGGCGGGCCCTACCATTTTTTTGAAAGGAGCTCGCGAAGTGCGGCCGCATCGAGCATCTGCTCGGCCAGAAGCTTCTTCAGCTTCGCGTTCTCCTCTTCCAAGGCCCTCAGCCGCTTCGCTTCGGAAACGTCCATGCCGCCGAATTTGGCCTTCCAATTGTAGATCGTCGCCTC
>NZ_LBIY01000010.1:0-252649 GCF_028128625.1 Bradyrhizobium sp. CCBAU 45389
CCCCGGGTGGCCGTGGCCCCACCGCGTCCGGCGGCACCTCCGCCACGCCCGGCGGCCCCGCCGCCTGCCGCCAAGAAGTGTCCGCCCAACCAGCCGAAGTGCTAGATGGTACGGCGGTACTGACGGAATAGGGGCCTTTCGCGGGCGAAAACCGCCCCCGAAAGGCCCTTATTTCCTTGCTTCTGGCCGAAATTGCGCTATAGAGCGCGCCATCTCACACGGAAACATGGCTCACAAGGCCGTCCGGTGGCAACCGGGGCGAGAAGGCTCCGTTTTGCTCACACGTTTCCGGAGGAACCAACCGGAGAATTAGAAACATGGCACTGCCCGATTTCACTATGCGTCAGCTGCTCGAAGCTGGCGTGCACTTTGGTCACCAGTCTCACCGCTGGAATCCGAAAATGGCTCCGTTCATTTTCGGCACCCGCAACAACATCCACATCGTCGATCTCGCCCAGACCGTGCCGATGCTGCACCAAGCCCTCCAGGCCGTCAGCGACACGGTGGCCAAGGGCGGCCGCATCCTGTTCGTCGGCACCAAGCGCCAGGCGCAGGACGGCGTTGCCGACGCGGCCAAGCGCTGCGCGCAGTATTTCGTCAATTCGCGCTGGCTCGGCGGCACGCTGACCAACTGGAAGACGATCTCGGCCTCGATCAAGCGCCTGCGTCACCTCGACGACGTGCTCTCGGGCGGCGAAGCCAATTCCTACACGAAGAAGGAGCGCCTCACGCTTCAGCGCGAGCGCGACAAGCTCGACCGCTCGCTCGGCGGCATCAAGGACATGGGCGGTCTGCCCGACCTGATCTTCGTGATCGACACCAACAAGGAAGACATCGCGATCCAGGAGGCCCAGCGCCTCAACATCCCGGTCGCCGCGATCGTCGACACCAACTCGGACCCGAAGGGCATCACCTATGTGGTCCCCGGCAATGACGACGCCGGCCGCGCCATCTCGCTGTATTGCGATCTCATCGCGCGTGCGGCCATCGACGGCATCTCGCGCGCCCAGGGCGATTCGGGCATCGACATCGGTGCTTCCGCTCGTCCGCTCGCCGAAGAGCTGCCGGCGGCGTCCTCGAGCGGCTTCCAGGGCCTCGCTGGTCCCCGCGGCACCGCCGACGACCTCAAGAAGCTCCCGGGCGTGTCGGGTGCGATCGAGAAGAAGTTCAACGACCTCGGCATCTTCCACTACTGGCAGCTCGCCGAGCTCGACCACGACACCGCGCACACGATCGGCGAAGAAGTCGGTCTGCCGAGCCGCGCGGATGCGTGGGTGGCCAAGGCCAAGGCGCTGACCGCGGAAGCGGAATAGTCAAAACGAGCGATGGGTTGGCCGGATAGGATCCGGCCACCATTTCAGTTGACGCGAATCCCTGAGATGGACCGCGGCGGGGCGATTGGATGCCACGCCGCGGCAAACCGGCAGGCACAAAGGATTTTCAACGATGGCAACGATCACAGCTGCGATGGTCAAGGACCTGCGCGAATCGACCGGCGCGGGCATGATGGACTGCAAGGCCGCGCTCACCGAGAACAATGGCGACATGGAAGCGGCGCAGGACTGGCTGCGCAAGAAGGGCCTGTCGAAGGCCGCCAAGAAGTCGGGCCGCGTCGCGGCCGAGGGCCTGATCGGCGCGCTCACCAAGGGCACCAAGGGCGTCGTGGTCGAGGTCAACTCCGAGACCGACTTCGTCGCGCGCAACGGCCAGTTCCAGGGCCTCGTCAAGATGATCGCCCAGGTCGCGTTCGACGCCGGTGCCGACGTCGAGAAGATCAAGGCCGCCAAGGTCGGCGACGTCACGATCGAAGCCGCCATCAATGATGCGATCGCCACCATCGGCGAGAACATGACCCTGCGTCGCGCTGCTGCCCTCGAGGTGAAGCAGGGCGTGGTGTCGCACTACGTCCATGGCGCGGTCATCGACGGCGCCGGCAAGATGGGCGTGATCGTTGCGCTGGAATCGCCCGGCAAGGCCGACGAACTCGCAGCGCTCGGCCGCCAGATCGCGATGCATGTCGCCGCCGCCAACCCGCTGGCGCTCGATCCGTCCGGCCTCGATCCGGCGGTGGTCAAGCGCGAGAAGGACGTGCTCGCCGACAAATATCGTCAGCAGGGCAAGCCCGAGAACGTGATCGAGAAGATCGTCGAGTCCGGCCTGAAGACCTACTACAAGGAAGTTTGCCTGCTCGAGCAGGCCTTCATCCACGACACCGGCAAGTCGGTGGCGCAGGCGGTGAAGGAAGCCGAGGGCAAGGTCGGCGGCGCAGTGAAGATCGCCGGCTTTGTGCGCTATGCTCTCGGTGAGGGAATCGAGAAGCAGGAAAGCGACTTCGCAGCCGAGGTCGCGGCGGCCAGCGGCAAGAAGTAAGCGCCGGAACGTTCCTTCCGGCGTGCCGCCGGAAGCGGCGCCCGGACAAGGAAAGTGCTCATGACTGATCCGGTCTATCGTCGCGTCGTGATCAAGCTGTCCGGCGAATATCTCGCGGGACAGCAGGGGTTTGGCATCGATCAGCCGACCGTGGACCGGGTTGCGGACGATCTGATCGCCGCCCGCAAGCTCGGCACCGAGGTGGCGGTCGTGATCGGCGGCGGCAACATGGTCCGCGGCGTCGAGGTCTCGTCCCGCGGGGTCTCGCGCACCACCGGCGACACCATGGGCATGCTCGCCACCATGATGAACTGCCTCGCGCTGGAAGCGGCGATCGAGCGCAAGGGCACGCCGGCGCGGACGCTGTCGGCCTTCGTCATGCCCGAGATTTCCGAGCTGTTCACCCGTACCGCGGCGCACAAATACCTCGCCGAAGGCCGGATCGTGCTGCTCGGCGGCGGGACTGGCAACCCGTTCTTCACCACCGATACGACCGCGGTGCTGCGCGCCGCCGAGATCGGCGCGGAGGCGGTCCTGAAGGCGACCAATGTCGATGGCGTCTACTCGGCCGACCCGAAGAAGGATCCGAGCGCCACGCGATTCGACCGGCTGACGCATTCGCAGGCGATCGAAGGCGGCTACAAGGTGATGGATGCGACCGCCTTCGCGCTTGCCCGCGAGACGTCGCTGCCTATCATCGTGTTCTCGATCGCGGAGCCGGGCTCGATCGGTGCGATTCTGCGTGGTGTCGGCCACGGAACCATCGTCGCCGGCTGACGGCTCAGCTGCCGTGCCTCAAGGGAAGGCACGGTGAGGTCGCCGGGATTTTGAAGGAGAAACGTGATGGCCACGGGTAATTTCGACCTCAACGAAGTGAAGCGCCGCATGCAGGGCGCCGTCGCCTCGCTCAAGCACGAGCTTGGCGGTCTGCGCACGGGGCGCGCGTCGGCCTCGATGCTCGATCCCGTGCAGGTCGATGCTTATGGCAGCCACATGCCGCTCAATCAGCTCGCCACCGTCAGCGTGCCCGAGCCGCGCCTGATCTCGGTGCAGGTCTGGGACAAGTCGATGGTCAAGGCGGTCGAGAAGGCGATCGTCGATTCCAATCTCGGCCTGTCGCCCGCGACCGAAGGCCAGGTGTTGCGCCTACGCATCCCCGAGCTCAACGAGGAGCGCCGCAAGGAGCTGGTGAAGGTGGCGCACAAATACGCGGAAGCCGCCAAGGTCGCAGCGCGCCACGTCCGCCGCGACGGTCTGGACGTCCTCAAGAAGCTCGAGAAGAATCACGAGATGTCGGAGGACGACCAGAAGCGTCATGCCGACGAGGTGCAGAAGGCGACCGACGGCACCATCGCCGAGATCGACCAGCTGCTCGCCGCCAAGGAAAAAGAAATCCTCACCGTTTGAGGCATCGCCTTCATGTCCAACGTCGCCGCGCCAGCAACGGAAGGGCCTGACCGGTCCGACGCGCCCGCGCATGTCGCCATCATCATGGATGGCAACGGGCGTTGGGCGGCCGCGCGCGGCCTGCCGCGTGCAGAGGGGCATCGCCGCGGCGTCGAGGCCCTGCGCCGCGTGGTGCGCGCCTCGCACGAGCTCGGCATCCGCTATCTCACCATCTTCTCCTTCTCGTCGGAGAACTGGTCGCGTCCGGCGAGCGAGATCGGCGATCTCTTCGGTCTGCTCCGCCGCTTCATCCGCAACGATCTGGCGAGTCTGCATCGCGACGGCGTCAAGGTCCGCATCATCGGCGAGCGGGACGGGCTCGAAAGCGATATCTGCGCGCTGCTCAACGAGGCCGAGGAGCTGACGCGCGACAACACGCGCCTCACGCTCGTCGTCGCCTTCAACTACGGCTCGCGGCAGGAGATCGCAAAGGCGGCGCAGAAGCTGGCGCGCGAGGTTGCCGAAGGCAAGCGCGATCCTGCCACGATCGATGCCGAGACGCTCGGCGCGCATCTCGATGCGCCCGACATTCCCGATCCCGATCTCATCATCCGCACCAGCGGCGAGCAGCGCCTGTCGAATTTCCTGATGTGGCAGGCCGCCTATAGCGAGCTCGTGTTCGTGCCGATCCACTGGCCCGATTTCGACAAGGCGGCGCTGGAGGGCGCGATCGCCGAATTTGCCAGGCGCGAGCGCCGTTTCGGCGGCCTGGTCGCGAAAACCGCCTCGTGAGCGAATCCGACACCGCACCGGCGGGCGCCAAGCCTGCCCCGAGCAATCTCGTGCTGCGCGTCCTCGCAGCGCTGGTGCTGGCGCCGCTGACCATTGCGATCGCCTATGCCGGCGGCTGGCTGTGGGCGCTTCTCGTCACCCTGGTCTCGATCGGGCTGTTCGCGGAATGGCTGATGGTGGTGGGCGCGGGATCAGCCGCGCTGACCGGGGCAGGGACGATCGTCATCGCCATGATGGGAGCCGCCGTCGCTTTTGGCGCGCTCAAGACCTCCGTCGTCACCGGCCTCATCGGCGGTGCGATCGTGATGCTGATCGCGCGGGGCAAGTTCTTATGGGCAGCCACCGGTTTCGCCTATGCATCGGCGGCGCTGCTGGCCTCGATCCTGGTGCGGAAGGACCTCGTCAACGGCTTCTCCGCACTGATGTTCGTGCTGCTCGTGGTGTGGGCGACCGATATCGGCGGCTATTTCGCAGGCCGCGGCATTGGCGGGCCGAAGCTGTGGCCGCGGGTGAGCCCGAAGAAGACCTGGGCCGGAGCCCTCGGCGGCTTTGCCGCCAGCCTTGCGGTCGCCACCGGCTTTGCGGCTTTCGGGGTCGGGAAGGCGATCCCGCTGCTGCTCGTCAGCGCCGTGCTCTCGGTGGTGTCGCAAGCCGGCGACCTGTTCGAATCCGCGGTGAAGCGGCGGTTCGGCGTCAAGGATTCCAGTCACTTAATTCCCGGCCATGGCGGGCTTATGGACCGCCTGGACGGCTTTGTTGCCGCCATCCTGGCGGCCTGGTTTATCGGCTTTCTCCGTCACGGTGTGCATAGCGCCGGAAGCGGTCTTATGGTTTGGTGAGGATATGAGCGCCGTTCCCTTGCGTAATAACAGGCTTGCTGCGTCCGACATTCGCAGCGTCACAGTCCTCGGTGCGACCGGTTCGATCGGCGACAGCACGATGGATCTGCTGCGCGCCTCGCCCGAGCGCTACCGCGTCGAGGCCTTGACGGCGAACGGCAATGTCGAGGCGCTGGCCAAGCTCGCGAAGGAATTCAACGCCCGCTTCGTGGCGATCGCGGACAGCTCAAAGCTCGGCGAGCTCAAGGCTCTGCTTGCGGGAACGAGCACCGAATGCGGCGCCGGTGAAAGCGCGGTGATCGAGGCTGGCGCGCGTCCCGCCGATTGGGTGATGGCAGCCGTCAGCGGCGCTGCCGGGCTGAAGCCGGCTCTCGCCGCAGTCGATCGCGGCGCGCATGTCGCGCTCGCCAACAAGGAATGCCTCGTCTGCGCCGGCGATTTCTTCATGCAGCGCGCGGCAAAAGCAGGCGCCTGCATCCTGCCGGCCGATTCCGAGCACAATGCGCTGTTCCAGGCATTGGCATCGGGCAATCGCGACGAGCTGGTCCGGGTCATCATCACCGCCTCGGGCGGCCCGTTCCGGACCTGGAAGCCGGCGGACATCGAGCAGGCGACGCTCGAACAGGCGCTGAAGCATCCGAACTGGAGCATGGGCCAGAAGATCACGATCGATTCCGCCTCGATGATGAACAAGGGCCTCGAGGTGATCGAGGCGTCCTATCTGTTCGCGCTCTCGCCCGACGAGATCGACGTGCTGGTGCATCCGCAGTCGATCATCCACGGCATGGTCGAGTTTTCCGACCGCTCGGTGATGGCGCAGCTCGGCGCGCCCGACATGCGCACCCCGATCGCCCACTGCCTCGGCTGGCCCGATCGCATCAAGGGCCCGGCCGCCAAGCTCGACCTCGCCAAGATCGGCCAGCTCACCTTCGAGGCGCCGGATTTCGAGCGGTTCCCGGGACTGCGGCTGGCCTACGATTCGCTGCGGACCGGGAAGGGGGCCACCACGGTCTACAATGCCGCCAACGAGGTCGCGGTCGCGGCCTTCATCGCCGGCAAGATTCGGTTCGGCGCCATTGCCCGGCTGGTCGAGGCGACCCTGGATGACTGGATCCGGGGCGGGAACCAGGCGCCCCTGACGTCAGCCGATGATGCAATCTCTGTTGACCATGTTGCTCGAAATAGAGCTGCCGCCCTATTGCCTCAAATTGCCTTAAAGGCATCCTAGTTGGTTCGGGGCCAGGGCCTTGCGGCGCTGGGTGAGGGAAATCGATGATCGACTTTTTTGTCCATAGTTTCAATGCATTGAGCCATGGGCTCCTCGGCTACGCGGTTCCCTTCCTGTTCGTCCTGACCATCGTGGTGTTCTTCCACGAACTCGGCCATTTCCTGGTCGCGCGCTGGGCGGGCGTTCGGGTGTTGACCTTTTCGCTCGGTTTCGGACCGGAGCTGATCGGTTTCAACGACCGCCACGGCACCCGCTGGAAGATCTCGGCGATCCCGCTTGGCGGCTACGTCAAGTTCTTCGGCGACGAGAGCGAAGCCTCGACACCGTCGGCCGAGACGCTTGCGGCCATGACGCCCGAGGAGCGTGCCGGCAGCTTCCACCATAAGAAGGTCGGCCCGCGCGCGGCCATCGTCGCGGCCGGACCGATCGCCAATTTCATCCTGGGCGCGCTGATCTTCGCCGGCATGGCCCTGTACTACGGCAAGCCGAGCACGATCGCGCGCGTCGACGGCGTCGTCGCCGATGGCGCGGCGGCGGCGGCCGGCTTCAAGATCGGGGACGTCGTCGTTCAGATCGACGGCAAGCCGATCGAGAGCTTTGCCGACATGCAGCGAATCGTCGCGATGAACGCCGGTTCGACACTTGCGTTCCAGGTGAAGCGTGACGGCGCCATCGTGTCGCTGTCTGCGACCCCGGCGCTGCTCGAGCGCAAGGATCCGTTCGGGAACAGCCACCGTGTCGGCGTGCTCGGCGTCGAGCACAAGACGCAGGCCGGCGAGGCCTCGACCGCACCCGTCGGTGTCGGTGAAGCGCTCAAGATCGGCGTGGAACAGGTCTGGTTCATCATCACCAGCACCTTCAAGTTCCTGGGCTCGCTGTTTGTCGGGCACGGTAACCCGAACGAGGTCAGCGGCGTCCTTGGCATCGCGAAGATGTCGGGGCAGGCGGCCAGCGCCGGGTTCCAGTTCGTGATCAACCTCTGCGCAGTGCTGTCGGTGTCGATCGGTCTCTTGAACCTGTTCCCGATCCCGCTGCTCGATGGCGGTCACCTTATGTTCTATGCGGCCGAAGTGGTTCGCGGCCGGCCCTTGTCCGAGCGGACTCAGGAGATGGGGTTCCGAATCGGGCTGGGTTTGGTGCTGATGTTGATGGTGTTTGCGACCTACAACGACATCCTGCGGATGGCAGCTTCCTGATAGGGGCTTTTTTGTGGCGTTGCTGTTGAGCAACGTCCTGGAATGAAATTGAAATTACGGCGCTTTCGGCCGTTTGCGGCGTCGGCGAAATTGGCTACAAGCGGCCTGAACTTGGGGAATCTCCAGACCGGCGTTGGGGTGGGTCTGGCACGGAATGATAAGGGCGCGTTGCGCATGAAGTTTGGACTGCGACTCCGGGGGGGCTTGCTCGCAACCCTGATCATGTTCGGCGCGCCGGTGGTTGCCCCGGTCGGGGCTGTTTTTGTGTCTTCGTCTGCGCTCGCTCAGACCGTCCAGTCGATTTCCGTCGAAGGAAATCGCCGCGTCGAGGTGGAGACGATCCGCTCCTATTTCAAGCCGGGTCCGGGCGGCCGCCTGGATCAGGGCGCCATCGATGACGGCCTCAAGGCGTTGATCGAGACCGGCCTGTTCCAGGACGTCAGGATCAACCGCGGCTCCGGCGGCCAGATCATCGTCTCCGTGGTGGAAAACCCGGTGATCGGGCGCATCGCCTTCGAGGGCAACAAGAAGATCAAGGACGAGCAGCTCACCTCCGAGGTCCAGTCCAAGGCGCGCGGAACCTTCTCCCGCGCCATGGTGCAGTCCGACACGCTGCGAATCGCCGAAATCTATCGCCGCTCCGGCCGCTACGACGTGCGCGTCACGCCCGAAGTCATCGAGCAGCCGAACAATCGCGTCGACCTCATCTTCACGATTGTGGAAGGCTCCAAGACCGGCGTGAAGTCGATCGACTTCGTCGGCAACGTCGCGTTCTCGTCCTACCGCCTGCGGGACGTCATCAAGACGCGCGAATCGAACCTTCTCAGCTTCCTCGCCAGTGGCGACATCTACGATCCCGATCGTGTCGAGGCTGACCGGGACCTGCTGCGCCGCTTCTATCTCAAGAACGGTTTCGCCGACGTCCAGGTCGTGGCCGCGCTCACCGAATACGATCCGGAGAAGAAGGGCTTCAACGTCACCTTCAAGATCGAGGAAGGCTCGCAGTATCGCGTCGGCGCGGTCGATTTCCGCTCCAGCATTCCGAACTTCGATCCGTCTTCGATGCGGGCCTATTCGCGCGTCGGTGTCGGTTCGCTCTACAACGTCGAATCGGTCGAGAAGTCGGTCGAGGAGATGCAGATCGAAGCCTCGCGCCGCGGCTATGCCTTCGCCGTGGTCCGTCCCGGCGGCGACCGCAATTTCGAGGCGCACACGGTGTCCGTCGTGTTCAACATCGACGAGGGCCCGCGCACCTATATTGAGCGCATCAACCTGCGCGGCAACACCCGCACACGCGACTACGTCATCCGCCGCGAGTTCGATATCTCCGAGGGCGATGCCTACAACCGCGCACTGGTCGATCGCGCCGAGCGGCGCCTGAAGAACCTCGACTATTTCAAGAGCGTCAAGATCACGACCGAGCCCGGCTCGTCGAGCGACCGCGTCATTCTGATCGTCGACATGGAAGAGAAATCGACCGGCGACTTCTCGATCTCGGGCGGTTACTCCACGACCGACGGCGCGCTCGCCGAAGTCTCGATCTCCGAGCGCAACCTGCTCGGCCGCGGCCTGTTCGCCAAGGCGTCGGTGACCTACGGCCAGTATGCGCGCGGCTATTCGCTGTCGTTCGTCGAGCCCTATCTGCTCGACTATCGCGTCGCGCTCGGCCTCGACCTCTATCAGCGTCAGCAGCTGTCCAACAGCTACATCTCCTACGGCACCAAGACGCTCGGCTTCTCGCCCCGTCTCGGCTTCTCCTTGCGTGAAGATCTGGCGCTCCAGCTGCGCTACTCGATCTATCAGCAGGAAATCACGCTGCCGTACTACCTGGCGAACTGTAACAACAATCTGGGCACGTCGGCATTCAACCCGAGCCCGGCCTTCGCCAATGCGCAGACGCCGCCGATCGACCTGAGCTCGACCAACGGCCTCGGCTGCTACTTCGACGGCGAGGCCTCGCTGCCGGTGCGCAAGGAGCTTGCCAACGGCAAGACCCTGACCTCGGCGCTCGGCTACACGCTGACCTACAACACGCTGGACAACAACAAGAACCCCACCGACGGTCTGCTCGTCGACTTCCGCCAGGACTTCGCCGGCGTCGGCGGCGACGTCTCCTACCTGAAGTCGGTGATCGACGCGAAGTACTACACCCCGCTGGTGTCTGACATCGTCGGCCTCGTGCACGTGCAGAGCGGCATGCTGAACAAGATCGGCAGCAACGATCTGCGCATGCTCGATCACTTCCAGATGGGCCCGAACCTCGTCCGCGGCTTCGCCCCGAACGGCATCGGTCCGCGCGACATCAACCCGTACGACACGCAGGACGCGCTCGGCGGCACCAAGTACTGGGGCGCTTCGCTCGAATTGCAGATGCCGTTCTGGTTCCTGCCGAAGGAAGTGGGTCTGAAGGGCGCGGTCTATGCCGACGCCGGCGGTCTCTACGACTACAAGGGACCGACGACGTGGAGTGTGACTAACGAAATGACCACGCCGTCCAACTCGGGCTGTACTCCGTCGACGACCAATCCGGCGACGCCCGGAACCTGTACCGGCCTGATCTATGACGACAGCAGGGTGATCCGCTCATCGGTGGGTGTCGGCCTGATCTGGCAGTCGCCATTCGGTCCGCTGCGCTTCGACTACGCCGTGCCGCTCAGCAAGGGCAAGTACGACCGTACCCAGGAGTTCCGGTTCGGCGGCGGCACCACCTTCTAATTCGAACAGCATGGCATGATCCGGCCCCTCAGTTTTCCTGGGGGGCCGATCTCTAAAAAGATCGTGCTCAGTCCATGAGATAAGGCATGATGCGGCCTGACCGCTTCATGCCGAAGCCGGACCGCGACGGGGTGGAATGGCGCAGCCGACCTTCTTCACAAAGCCGCCTGCCACAGCGTTGGCCGACATCGCCACGCTGACCAAGGCGCAATTGGTTGACCCCACGAGGGCCGGCCACGTCATCACGGGCCTGGCTTCGCTGGACGAAGCCGGCCCGATGCACTTGGCGTTCTTCGACAACCTCAAATACGTCGATCAGCTCAGGGCGACCAAGGCCGGGGCTTGTCTGGTGAGCCCGCGCTTCGAGGCCCAGGTACCTGCCCATGTCGCCGTGCTGCGGGTGGCGCAACCGTTCCGCGCCTTCGTCGGGATCGCCCGGCAGTGGCACGGCGATGCGCTGCGCCCGCAGTCCTGGTTCGGCAATGAGGGTATCGCACCGTCCGCCATCATCGACCCCTCCGCCCGGCTCGAGGATGACGTCGTCGTCGAACCGCTGACCGTCATCGGTCCAGATGTCGAGATCGGCAGCGGCACCGTAATCGGCGCCGGCGTGGTCATCGGCCCCGGCGTCAAGATCGGCCGAGATTGCAATGTCGGCGCCCGCACGGCCATCCAGTGCGCGCTGATCGGCAACGACGTGCTGATCCATCCGGGCTGCTCGATCGGCCAGGACGGCTACGGCTTCATCTTCTTCGGCCCCGAGGGCCACCTGAAGGTGCCGCAGACCGGCCGGGTGCTGATCCAGAACAACGTGGAGGTCGGCGCTGGCACCACCATCGATCGCGGTTCCTTGCGCGACACCGTGATCGGTGAGGGCACCAAAATCGACAATCAGGTCCAGATCGGCCACAATGTGACGATCGGCCGGAACTGCCTGCTGGCGGCCCAGATCGGCCTCGCGGGCAGCCTGACCATCGGCGACAACGTGGCGCTGGGAGCAAAGGTTGGCATCAACAATCACCTCAAGATCGGCGATGGCGCCCAGGTCACGGCGATGAGCGGGGTCAAGGACGACATCCCGCCGAACGGTCGCTGGGGTGGCTTCTTTGCCAAGCCGACCAAGCAGTGGTTCAAGGAAATTATCGCGGTGGAGCGCCTGGTACGCGACAGCAGGGCCGATCCGAAGGACGAGGGACGGGAATGACGGAGGAATCGCCTATCAAGTTCGAGCTGGTGGATATCAACGCGATCCTCCAGACGCTGCCGCACCGCTTTCCGATGCTGCTGATCGACCGCGTGATCAACATTCGCGCCGATTACAGCGGCATCGGCATCAAGAACGTCACCTTCAACGAGCCGGCCTTCCAGGGGCATTTCCCCGAGCGTCCGGTCTATCCCGGCGTCATGATGATCGAGGCGATGGCGCAGACGGCGGGCGTGATCGGCATCAAATCGGTCGAGGGCACCGAGAAGCCGCGCGCGGTGTATTTCCTCACGATCGACAAGTGCAAATTCCGCAAGCCCGTGCTGCCCGGCGATACCATCGAGTATCACATGCGCTCGCTCGGCCGCCGCAAGACCATGTGGTGGTTTCACGGCGACGCCAAGGTCAACGGCCAGGTGGTTGCGGAGGCCGACGTCGGCGCCATGCTGACGGATTGAGGGAGCAGCTTGCGCGAACGGATTCACGCGTGGCAGTCGTAGCGGCTGCCCGCGGTCGCGCGCCTGATATTTTGGTTGAAGAACTGGCCCATGGACGGTGCGCCCAGGAGGCGGTCGACCGTCTCGGCCGTGACGCCGCAATAGCGGTCATAGGCGCCGCCCGTCACGACGACGAGGTCCTGCCGCGCGCGATCGTAGCAGACCCGCTGGAGCACCGTGCTGCGGGTGATGTCGCGGCACTCGAATGTCCCGAGATCGACGCGGTGGCGCTCGCCGATCTCGATCGTCTCGGAGACAACAGGCGCAGCCGCGAGCTGCGCGAGCAGAACTGCCAGGGCCCTGACCATGATGACTTCAAGCTCCACATGAACACGTTGAAGGGCCGGGACGGCGGCCTCATCCGGCACTTGAAACACGACGAGATGATACGTCACTGGACAGATCGGGCATAGTCGCGCTAACCACCGGAAAACCGAGCGACTTCAACACATAAGCAGATCTTTTTGATGAGTAAGATTGATCCCACCGCACGGGTCGCGGACGGCGCCGTGATCGGCGAGGGCACCGAGATCGGGCCCTTCTGCATCATCGGCCCGAACGTCGTGATCGGCAAAAACTGCAAGCTGATCGGCCATGTGCACGTCACGGCTCAGACCACCATTGGCGACGATTGCACCATCTATCCCTTCGCCTCGCTCGGCACGCCGCCGCAGTCGCTCAGCTATCGGGGCGAGCTGACGAAGCTCAAGATCGGCGCAGGCTGCACCATCCGCGAATCCGTGACCATGAACGCCGGTACCGTCGCCGGCGGCGGCATCACCACGGTCGGTGACCGCGGCTACTTCATGAACTGCAGCCATGTCGGCCATGACTGCCATGTCGGCAACGACGTGATCTTCGCGACGTCGGCAACGCTCGGCGGTCACTGCGAGATCGGCGACTTCGTCTTCATCGGTGGCTTGTCCGCGGTCCATCAGTTTACCCGCATCGGGCCGCAGGTCATGGTGGGCGGCGTCTGCGGCGTGCGCGACGACATCATCCCGTTCGGGCTGGTCAACGGCCAGTATGCGGTGCTCGAGGGTCTCAACATCATCGGCATGAAGCGGCGCAAGTTCACCAAGCAGCGGCTCGCGACGGTGCGCGGCTTCTACCAGAAGCTCTTCCACGGCCCCGGCACGTTTGCCGAGCGGCTCGAGGCGGCGCGGCCGCTCGCAGGGGAAGATCCGGCCATCGCGGAAATCCTCGACTTCATCGGCAAGGGCAAGCGCCCGCTCTGTCTTCCCGCCATCGCGAAGTGAAACCGGGATGGCCGCGGACATGACATCGGCGGCTTCTGAGATTTCATCGCCGGTCGGCGTAGTTGCCGGCGGTGGCGCAATGCCGTTCGCCGTCGCTGAGTCGCTCGCCGCGCGCGGCATCACGCCGGTGCTGTTTCCGCTGCGCGGGGCCTGCGATCCGTCGCGGGTGGAGAAGTTTCGCCACCGCTGGATCTCGGTCGGCCAGCTCGGCCGCGCCATGCGGCTGTTCCGCGAGGAGGGCTGCCGCGACCTGATCTTCATCGGCACCCTGGTGCGGCCTTCGCTCTCCGAGATCCGGTTCGACATCAAGACGCTGCGCCTGCTCGGCAACGTCATCCGCGCGTTTCGTGGCGGCGACGATCATCTTCTCTCCGGTGTCGGCCGCATCCTGGAGCAGGACGGCTTTCGCATGGTCGGCATCAAGGATGTCGCGCCCGACCTCTTGATGCCCGAGGGCTCCATCAGTCGGGCCTGGCCGAACGACAACGCCAAGGCCGACATCGAGCGTGGGCGTGCCGTGCTGACGGCGCTCGGCCCGTTCGATATCGGTCAGGCTGCCGTCGTGATCGACGGCCATGTGGTGGCGGTCGAGGACATCGAGGGCACCGACGCGCTGCTGGCGCGCGTCGCGCGCCTGCGCGAGGAGGGCCGCATCCGCGCAGCCACCGGCCGCGGCGTGCTGGTGAAGGCACCGAAGAGCGGCCAGGATCTGCGCTTCGATCTGCCGACGATCGGCCCGCGCACCATCGAGGGCGTCGCCAAGGCCGGCCTTGCCGGCATCGCCGTCATCGCCGGCAACACGATTGCCGCAGAGCCGCAGGCGATGATCGCGATTGCCGACGCCAAATATCTCTTCGTCATCGGCCTGCCCAAATGATGCAGACTCGCGATCCCAAGCGGAAGATCTTCCTGATCGCGACGGAGGAGTCCGGCGACCGGCTCGGCTCGGCCCTGATGAAGGTGCTGCGCCAGCGCCTCGGCGACGGCGTGCAGTTCGAGGGCGTCGGCGGCCGCACCATGGCGCGCGAGGGACTGGAGACGCTGTTTCCGATCGAGGAGCTGTCGATCGTCGGCTTTGCCGCAGTGGTGCAGCAATTGCCAAAAATCCTGCGGCTGATCCGGCAGACCGTGGACGCCGTGACCGAGGCCGCGCCGGACGCGCTCGTCATCATCGACAGCCCCGACTTCACCCATCGCGTCGCCCGTCGCGTGCGCGCGAAGAATCCTGCGATCCCGGTCGTCGACTACGTCTCGCCGCAGCTCTGGGCCTGGCGGCCGGGACGGGCGCGGACCATGCTCGGCTATGTCGATCACGTGCTCGGCCTGTTGCCGTTCGAGCCGGAGGAATACCGCAAGCTCGGCGGTCCGCCCTGCAGCTATGTCGGCCATCCCCTGATCGAGCAGTTGGCGTCGCTGCGACCGAATGCGGAGGAGCAGGCGCGCCGCAATGGCGAGCCGCCGGTGCTGCTGGTGCTGCCCGGCAGCCGCCGCAGCGAGATCCGGCATCATCTCGACGTGTTCGGCGCAACGCTTGGACGGTTGCAGGCCGAAGGCCGCGCGTTCGAGCTGATGCTGCCGACCATGCCACATCTTGAAACCACCGTGCGCGAGGGCACCGCGAGCTGGCCGATCAAGCCGCGGATCGTGGTCGGCGAGAACGAGAAGCGCGCCGTCTTCCGCCTTGCGCATGCCGCGCTGGCAAAATCCGGCACCGTGACGCTGGAGCTCGCTCTGGCGGGCATTCCCATGGTGACGGCCTACCGTGTCGGCGCGATGGAAGCCTTCATCCTGCGCCGCGCGATCCGCGTTTCCTCGGTGATCCTCGCCAATCTCGTGATCGGCGAGGACGTCATCCCGGAGTATCTGCAGGAGGACTGCACGCCGGAGAAGCTCGCGATGGCACTGTCGGAGGTGCTGACCGACACGCCGCTGCGCAAGCGGCAGGTCGAAGCCTTCGCCCGGCTCGATCAGATCATGTCGACCGGCAACAAATCGCCGAGCGTGCTCGCTGCCGACGTCGTGCTGGCGACAATGCGGAAGGCACGGCGGTAAGCGACGGTCCCGTAGGGTGGGCAAAGCGCAGCGCGCCCACCATTCCCTGCCCGTTGCAGAGAGATGGTGGGCACGGCGCTTTGCGCCTTTGCCCACCCTACGATACCGCACCTGTTGCGCCAGCGCGGCCGGATCGTTCCTAGGCCAATCCGCCGTCGACCCGGAAACATTGACTGGTGATGCGCTGGCTCTCGTCGGATGCGAGAAACAGCGCCGTCCGCGCGATGTCCTCGGGCGTCACCGCATCGGGAATGGCCTGGCGGGTGCGAAATTCGGCGATGACCCGCTCGTCCGGGTACCACAGCCGGCGCTGGCGCTCGGTGATCACCATGCCCGGCGCGATCGCGTTGACGCGGATACGGTCGGGGCCGACCGACCGCGCCAGCGAGTTGGTGAAGCCGACGATGGCTGCCTTCGCAGCGGCATACACCGGCAGCGCCGGCGCGCCGCGCATCCAGGCGATCGACGACATGTTGATGATCGAGCCGCCGCCGCGCGCCTGCATCTGCGGCACCACGGCCTGTGCGGCAAAGAAGACGTGCTTGAGGTTGACGCCGATCGTCCAGTCGAACTCGGCGGGCGTCACGTCCGCGAGCACCTGACGCTGGTCGTTGGCGGCATTGTTGACGAGCACCGCGGCGTCCCCGAGCTTTCGGCGGACCTCGGCCATGGCGGTGTGCAAGGCATCGATGTCGAGGAGGTCGCAAGGTACGAACAGCGGCGCCGTGCCGGACGCGGCCGCCACGTCCGCCACCAGCGCCGCGCCGGCTGCTTCGTCGATGTCGAGGAATGCGATTCGGGCGCCCTGGCCAGCGAAGGCGCGCACGAAGGCGGCACCGATGCCGCTGGCGCCACCGGTAATCAGCACCACGCGGTCCGCGAGGCCGGCATAGCTCGTCATTGTCATGCGATCAGTCGCTCCGTCTCGGGGTCGAACAGGCAGATGCGGCGGGTGTCGAGCGCGAAGGGCGCCACGTCACCCGGCGCGGGGCGGACGTCCGGCGAGATGCGCGCCTGCGCGGGCTCGCCGCCCAGCCGCAGCAACACGATGGTCTCGGCCCCGGTCGGCTCGACCATCTCCACCGGTGCATTGACGAGGATGGGCGCCTCGCCGGAAAACACGCGGCCGCCCTCGGCGATGCATTCCGGCCTGATGCCGACGATCACGTCGCGGCCGACATAGGGCACCGCAACGTCATAGGCCTGGAGGCGCAGACGGACCTCGTCGGGCCGTCCCGCGCCGATCGCGGCCACCAGCCCGCCGGAATCGGTCTCGAGCCGTGCCGGTATCGTGTTCATCGGCGGCGAGCCCATGAAGCGGGCGACGAACAGATTGGCAGGATAACGATACACGGTGTCGGGATCAGCAAACTGCTGCACTACACCCCGATGCATCACGGCGATGCGCGTTGCCATCGTCATCGCCTCGATCTGGTCGTGGGTGACATAGATGATGGTGGCGCCGATACGCTGGTGCAGGCGCTTGATCTCCATCCGCATTTCGACGCGCAGCTTGGCATCGAGATTGGAGAGCGGCTCGTCGAACAGGAAGAGCAGGGGATTGCGCACCAGTGCCCGGCCCATCGCCACGCGCTGGCGCTGGCCACCGGAGAGCTGCGACGGCTTGCGGCCGAGCAATTGCTCGATCTGGAGCAGTTTGGCGACGTTCGCGACCGCCTTCTCCTGCTCGGCCTTGGCTACGCCTCGGCATTCCATGCCGAAGGTGATGTTCTGGCGTACCGTCATCGAGGGGTAGAGCGCGTAGGACTGGAACACCATGGCGATGTCGCGGTCTTTCGGCGGGACATCGTTGACCACGCGCCCGCCGATCTCGACGGTGCCCGCGCTCGGCCGATCGAGCCCGGCGACGATGTTGAGCAGGGTGGACTTGCCGCAGCCGGACGGCCCGACCAGCACGGTGAACTCGCCGCTCTCGATGTCGAGATCGATGCCCTTCAGCACCTCCAGATTGGCGTAGCGCTTGGACAGGGCGCGAATGCTCAGTGCTGCCATGGCAACTCCATTGACGGCAACTCCATCATTTCACGGCGCCGGCGGTGAGGCCGCGTACGAAGTACTTGCCGCCGATCAGATAGATCAGCAGGGTCGGCAGGGCGGCGATCATCACCGCGGCGCTTTGCACGCCATGCTGAGGGATATCGGCGACCGCGGCCGACAGCGCGATCAGCGCGGCGGTGACCGGCTGCTGCTGACCGGTGGTGAACGTCACGCCATAGAGAAACTCGTTCCAGATATGCGTGAACTGCCAGATCACGGTGACGACCAGGATCGGCGGCGAGAGCGGCAGGATGATGCGCCAGAAAATGCGAAAGAACCCCGCGCCATCGATACGCGCGGCTCTGATCAGCTCCTGCGGGATGGCAACGTAGTAGTTGCGGCAGAACAGGGTGGTAAAGGACAGCCCCTGGATCGTGTGGATCACGACCAGCCCCGTCAGCGTGTTCATCAGGCCGGTGTCGCGCAGTACGATGGTCCAGGGCAGAAGGCGCATCTGCTGCGGAAGGAAGATGCCGAGCGTGACGATACCGTAGATCCAGCTATCGCCGCGGAAGCGCCAGAGCGAAACCGCGTAACCGGCGACTGCGCCAAGCAGGGTGGAGAAGATGGTGGCGGGAATGGTCACGAGCGCGGAGTTCAGCATGTACGGCCGGATTCCCGCGCACGTCTCGGCGACGCAGAAACCGCTCCAGGCGGCGGCGTAGTTGCTCCAGGCCAGATGTTGCGGCCAGCCGATCATCGAGCCCTGTGCGATCTCCTCGTTGGTCCGGAGCGAGTTCAGCACGACAACAGCCAATGGCGCGAGCCATGCTGCCGCGATCAGCGAGACGATGAGATAGATCAGGATCCGGCCCGGGGCGAAGGTGTGCTCACGCATGGATCGCCCGCCGCCGCTGGACATAACGCCACGCTGCATACGGCAGCAAGACGGCGAGAAGAATGAGCAACATGAGGACTGCCGCCGCCGCTCCCCGTCCGAGCAGGCTGCGCTGGAACATCAGGTCATAGACGACGAGGGCCGGCAGCTGGGTCGCGATTCCGGGCCCGCCATTGGTGAGCGCGCGGACGAGGTCGAAGGTCGAAATCGCGAACTGCAGCTGGATGACGATGACGGTGATGGTGATCGGCCAAAGCGTCGGCAGGATGACGCGCCGGTACATTCGGATCGGTCCGGCGCCGTCGATCTGCGCGGCCTTGATCAGGTCCGCATCGACCGAGCGGAGGCCGGCGAGGAAGAGCGCCATGGCAAAGCCCGAGGATTGCCAGATCGCGGCGATGACGATGGTCCAGATCGCCATGTCACGGTCGATCAGCCAGTCGAACCGGAAGGAGGTCCAGCCGAGGTCGTGGACCAGCTTCTGGATGCCAAGGCCGGGATTGAGCAGCCAGCTCCAGACCGTGCCGGTGACGACGAACGACACCGCCAGAGGATAGAGGAAGATGGAGCGCAGTACGTTCTCGCCGCGAATGCGCTGATCGAGCAGGATGGCAAGGATCAGGCCGGTCGCCAGGCTCAGCAACACGAAAGCGCTGCCAAACAGCAGCAGATTGTCGAGGGCGATCTGCCAGTTGCGCGATGCCGCGACCGCTGAATAGTTGCGCAGACCCACCCAGCCCGTAACAGGGACCAGAGTGGATGGTGTGAACGATATCCAGATCGTCCACAGCGAGAACGCAATGAGATGCGCGGCGGACAACAGCAGCGGCACCCAGATCGTCAAATATTCGGGCAGCCGGCGGACCATTTCAGAAGCCGCCGGCCGGCCCGGTCTCGTCGAGACGGCGATGGTCAACGTGCGCTCTCGACGGCGTCGGCGAGGCGTGTGGCCGCCTGCTCCGGCTTGATGGTCTTGTTCTTCACGTACTCCGTGATCACGTCGTTCATCGCGGCGGTCATGCCGTTTTCCTGCGCCATGTTGTGCGCAAGACTGAGGACGGCCTGATTGCTGGCGATCGCGTCTTTGAGAGCTGCTGCGGTCCGCCGTTGGCCGTCCGACCAGCCTTCGCCGGACAGATCGACATCGGTGCGCACCGGGATCGATCCCGTGATCTGCGAATACATGGTCTGGATCGCCGGATCCATGACGAGCTGGGCCATCAGCGTCTGGCCGGCTTGCAGGTCCGCCTCCTTGCGCTGCCAGAAGATGAAAGCATCGGCATTCAGCAGGAAGACCGGCTTGCCATTGTCGCTCGGGCCCGGGGCGATCACGAAGTCCTCGAACTTGAAGCCGGCGTTGCGCAGCACGCCTTGCGCCCAACCGCCCATGATCATCATGCCCATGTCGCCGTCGACGAAGCGCTTCAGGTTGGTGGAAAAGTGCTGGGCGCCGACGTTGGGGTCCATCCAGTCGGCGATCTTGCGGACCTGCACGAACGCAGCCTTGATCTCGGGGCCCTCCAAGGCCTTTTTCTCGAGATTCATGATCGCTGCGCGGTACGCGGTCGGGCTGATGCCGGCGAGAGAGGCCTCGAACTTCTGCCCGTCGTCGGGGCGGGTGCCGCCGTTGGCGACGGGATAGGCGACGCCGCCCGATTTCATTTTTTCGGCGAGATCGTTGAACTCGGCCCAGGTGACGGGGATCTTGTCGGCCTTGGCCTTGTCCATCGCGCGTTTGGAGAGGAACAGCATGTTGGTGCTGTAGATCTGCAGCGGCAGCGCGATCCACTTGCCGGCCGGCCTGTGCAATTTGGCAAGGTCGGGCGCGACGACCTTTTCGTAACCGGCGGCCGCGACGACCGCGTCGAGATCGACGGTCGGGGCGATCTTCGACCAAGCCGCGATCTCCGGGCCCTTGAGCTGCGAACAGGCCGGCGGATCGCCGGCGATGATCTGGGCGCGCAGCTTGTTCATCATCTCGGTGGTGAAGCCGGGGACCGGCGAGTGCTGCCAGACCCCGCCTTTCTCCTCGAACTTCTTGCCGAGTGCCGTGATGGCCGCTCCGTCGCTGCCTGCGGACCATTGCGAGATCGCGGTCAAGCGTGGCTTGACCGCGCCTTGGGCACGGGCAAAGGACGGCAGCGCGAGCGCGGCAACGGATCCAGCGAGCAGACGACGCCTTGTTGTTGTGATCGGCATGGCAGTTCCTCCCGGTGTGAACTTTCGTGGCGCGTGCAGACGGCGCGGCTTTAGGGCATGTCAGGCAGCCTCCGTCGATGCGGCGGGCATGCCGCCGCTTCTGGCGAGGCAGAAGGCGGCGAAGGCAAGCGCGGCCTGCGGATCGTTGCCGGTCGAGGGCGGCACGAAGGCGAGGGACACTTGCGCCAGTTTGCGACCGCCCAGCAGGCAGGCGTCGATCCCCTCGACCACGGCCTTGCGTTCGTCCTCGGCGAGAAGCGACGGCCAGCCGCTGATCGCGACCCCGCCGCAAGGCTTCACGTTCAGCGTGTTGCCGATTGCAAGGCCGAGCCGGAACAGCCGCCGGCGCAACTCCTGGCGAACGCGCGATGAGAGCGGGATGGTGTTGACCCATTCGTGGCCGAGCTGAAGCAACTCGGTTTCGGAAACGCCAAGAAGATCGGCCAGGGCCGGCAGCGACGTGTAGGCCTCGACGCAGCCATGATGTCCGCAGCGGCAGCGCGGTCCATCCGGACCGAACACCATGTGGCCGAGCTCGATCGGCTGCAGGGCATCGCCTTCGGCCGGATCATCCATCCAGGCGCCGGCAACGCCTTGGCTCACAAGGACGAAGAGATGCGTATCGCCGAACGGATAGTTTTCCGTGCGACAGCGGTGAAAGGTGGCGTGCGCGACGACCGAATTGGTGAATTCAATCGGCACGCCCGCGAACGTCGCGCCGAGCATGTCGCCGATGCGCCCGACATCGCAGGGAATGATCGGATTGGCCGATATGCTCAACCGGCCGAGGCCTGGAATCGAGACGCCGATCTGCGCGAGGGTGATGCGGCGGCGGCGCGTCCAGTCGCGCAGCAATGTCATCGCCTCGCGAAACACCCGCCCGACGGACTCGACGGTCGGCGTTTTCGGCAGCGGTACACGCTCGGTGTAGTGCAGCTCGCCCGACAGGCTGCCAACGCCGACGCTGAGCCGCTGAGCGCTCAGCTCGAAAGCGGCGAGCGCCACCGAGCCATCGAGTGCGACGAGCGCCGTGGGGCCGCCGACGTAAGGGGCAGGGCGCCGCACTTCCTCGATCAGGCCTTCGGCCTTGAGGTCGAACAGGATGCGCGACAGGCTCGCTTCGGACAGGCGAACGGCCTTCGCCAGCGGCGGGCGAAACGAGCCGCCCGACTGAAGCAGATGAGTCAAAATGGCGGCGCGCGTCTGCCGCCGACTTCTCGGCTGCTCCGGCATTTCCATCCCTGTCGTCATTCTTACTTAGTGTAAGAATTTGCGCGCTGAGCGTTTCGACTGTCAAGCCTTTGCCGACGTGAGGCGGCGACTTGTTGTTGTGCGCGGCAGCAAAGGCGGAGAGAGTGACGCCACTCAGGACAGACGCGCGACGTCGACGATGATCCGTTTGCGGTTGTCGGGATCGACGAGGACAGGCAACTCGACCCCAGCGGCGGTGCGGCTCTTGCGTCGGCTTGAGCTGCTGAACGACATGCGCGTGACCGCGTCCCAGGCGGCTCCGCCGTTCGGGTCGTTCACCGCGACGGCGATGTCCCACGTCCCGCCCGTTGCACTGCTCGGTTGCACTTCACGCGCGCTCAGGACCTTCGCTGTCGTCGGAACCAGGCCGAGCGCGGCGGCGCCGCCAGCCAGCGCAATCTCCGTCTGCTGCGGCGTGAGCCCATAGATCAACGCCGGCGAGGACGCAGCATGTTCTATCTCGCGCCAGACGCGGGGAGACGGGCGACAACCCGGCGTGTCGGCTTGCTCCTCGCCACGCAGATCTGCCGCCAGCTTTTCGGCGACTTCGCGCCCGGTCGGCACCCGATCCCATTCGATCCTGAACCGCGTGGGATCGGCGAGGTCCACGGTCAGAGGAAGCATCATCCCGGGACGCGGCCATTTCGCCTTGGGAACGTCGTAGCCGCTGTATTGCACGGCAGCCGCCGCGAGGCGCTCCGCAGTCACCACCCCGTCAATGTCGCATCTGGGATGAAGCACCATCTCGCCGGCGGCATCGGGGAAGGGCGAACAGGCCACGACCTGCAACAATCCGTTGACCGGGTTCGTGATCCGCATCCGCTTGTCCTGCGCTCCGCTTGCTCTGTCGGACCCTGCCAAACAAAAACGGCGCCATCGTGAGAGGGCACCGTTTCGGACCGCTCGCTGTTTTGCGGATCATGGGGCGGCTGGCGGCGTGCCTTCCGGCCATTCCGGCAACTCAGCCTTCGGGTCGTACCAGTTGGCGGCGTCCGATCGCCAGATGTGGACCTCGGGCCGTTCTGCGATCGGTGTGTCCAGGCAACCCATTCGAAGCAGGACCGTGCTCTTGCCGTCGCGCGCGGCGACGATGTGCGATCCGCATTGCGAGCAGAAATAGCGGGTCTTGCCGGGTGAGGATTCGAAGCCGCGCAGCAGCTCTTCGCCCTTGGTCCAGCGAAAGCGATCGCGAGGGACATTGGTGACGGTGGAGAAGGCGGAGCCGTGCTTCTTGCGGCAGGTCCGGCAATGGCAGTGGACGATCATGCTCGGGGCGGCGTCGACCTCGTAGGCAACGCCTCCGCAGAGGCAGCTTCCGCTCAGCATCAGGGTGTCCTTTCCATTGGAGGCCGTAGGGTGGATTAGCCGAAGGCGTAATCCACCAGCTTTGTCGCCGCGCGAGAAGTGGTGGGGTGGGTTAGCCGAGCAGATGCGCTTCGCGCATCTGCAGGGCTAACCCACCCTACGAGGTCAGGGCACAAATAAAAACGGCGCCATCGTGAGATGGCGCCGTTTCGAAAGCCGTAATGGCCGGTTCTTACTTGCGATCCTTGATCGGCACGTAATCGCGCTTGGTGACGCCGGTGTAGAGCTGGCGCGGACGGCCGATCTTCTGCTGCGGGTCCTCGATCATCTCGCTCCACTGGCTGATCCAGCCGACGGTGCGGGCGACCGCGAACAGCACGGTGAACATCGAGACCGGGAAGCCCATCGCCTTCAGCGTGATGCCCGAATAGAAGTCGACGTTCGGGTAGAGCTTGCGGTCGATGAAGTACTGGTCGCTGAGCGCGATCTTCTCGAGCTCCATCGCCACCTTCAGCATCGGATCGTCGCCATGGCCGGTCTCCTTGAGCACGGCGTGACACATCTTCTGCATGATCTTGGCGCGCGGATCGTAGTTCTTGTAGACGCGATGGCCGAAGCCCATCAGGCGGACTTCGGAGTTCTTGTCCTTCACCTTGGCGATGAATTCGGGAATCTTGTCGACCGTGCCGATGTCGTAGAGCATGTTGAGCGCGGCTTCGTTGGCGCCGCCATGCGCCGGGCCCCAGAGGCAGGCGATGCCGGCGGCGATGCAGGCGAACGGGTTGGCACCCGAGGAGCCGGCGATGCGCACCGTCGAGGTCGAGGCGTTCTGCTCGTGGTCGGCGTGCAGGATGAAGATCTTCTCCAGCGCGTCGGCGAGAACCGGGCTGACCTTGTAGTCCTCGCAAGGCACCGCGAAGCACATGTTCAGGAAGTTCTCGGCAAAGCCGAGCGAGTTCTTCGGATACACGAAGGGCTGGCCGACGGTGTACTTGTAGGCCATCGCGGCCAGCGTCGGGATCTTCGCGATCATGCGCATGGAGGCGATCATGCGCTGCTTGGGATCGTTGATGTCGGTGGAGTCGTGGTAGAACGCGGCGAGGGCGCCGACCGCCGCCACCATGATCGCCATCGGATGGGCGTCGCGGCGGAAGCCCTGGAAGAAGCGGGCCATCTGCTCGTGCACCATCGTGTGATGGGTCACGCGGTAATCGAAATCCTTCTTCTGCTCAGCGGTCGGCAGGTTTCCGTAGAGCAGGAGGTAGCAGGTCTCCAGGAAATCGCCGTGCTCGGCCAGTTGCTCGATCGGGTAGCCGCGGTATTCCAGCACGCCGGCATCACCGTCGATATAGGTGATCTTGGACTGGCAGCTCGCGGTCGAGGTGAAGCCGGGATCGTAGGTGAACAGACCGGACTGGCCGTAGAGCTTGCCGATATCGACGACATCGGGCCCGACGCTGCCGCTGAGGATCGGGAGATCGTAGTTCTTGTTTCCGACCGTCAGCGTGGCGGTCTTTGGGCTTTCTTTAGCGTCCATCAGAGGTCCCCGATGTGTGGTGAAACGGGCCGGACCCGGAAGGCCCCGATGAGATGCCGGGGCAGGCCGGATGTTCCAGAAGGTACGGGGGAGATGGGTATATTATTGCTGTGTGCGCTGCAAGATCATGGCAGCCATGGCCTACCTACGTCGTAGACTGATCCTTGAGCCGCCCCAGGCTTTCCTGGCGTCCCAGCACGTCCAAAACCTCAAATATACCAGGCGATGTCGTCCGCCCGGTCAGCGCCGCCCGCAAGGGCTGGGCGACCGCGCCGAGCTTGAGACTATTTTCCTCGGCAAAGGCGCGCAGCGCAGCTTCCGCGCTGGCCGCACTCCAAGTCTCGACTTTCTCCAGCGCGGAATGAAGCTGGCCGATCAGCTTGCGGTTCTCGGGCGTCAGCAGCGCCTGTGCCTTGGGATCGAGCTGCAGCGGCCGGTCGGCGAAGATGAAATAGGCGCCGTCGATCAGCTCGAGCAGCGTCTTGGCGCGCTCCTTCAGGGCCGGCATGGCCTTGAGAAGCTGCGCCCGCGTGGTGTCGTTTAACTTCGCCTTAATCTCGTCGCGGCTGGGCACGACGTGGTCGAGCACGTCCTCGAACATCCTCACGAGTGATTGATCGTCGGCGTGACGGATGTAATGGCCGTTGAGGTTTTCCAGCTTGGCGAAGTCGAAGCGGGCGGCGGCCCGGCCGACGCTGGCGAGGTCGAACGCTTCGATCATCTCCTCGGTCGAGAAGATCTCCTGATCGCCATGGCTCCAGCCGAGGCGGACAAGATAGTTGCGGAGCGCGGCCGGCAGGTACCCCATGGCACGGTAGGCATCGACGCCGAGCGCGCCGTGCCGCTTCGACAGCTTCGAGCCGTCCGGGCCGTGGATGAGGGGGATGTGCGACATGCTTGGCAGCGCCCAGCCCATCGCGTCGTAGATCTGCTTCTGGCGGGCGGCGTTGATCAGATGGTCGTCGCCGCGGATGACGTGGGTGACGCCCATGTCGTGGTCGTCCACCACCACGGCGAGCATGTAGGTCGGATTGCCATCGCCGCGCAAAAGCACGAGATCGTCGAGGTTCTCGTTCTGCCAGACCACGCGGCCCTGGACCTGGTCCTCGATCACGGTCTCGCCGGTCTGCGGCGCGCGCAGGCGGATGGTGGGCTTGACGTCGCTCGGCGCCGTGGCCGGGTCGCGGTCGCGCCACATGCCGTCATAGAGACGGGTGCGGCCCTCCGCGCGGGCCTTCTCGCGCATGGCGGCGAGCTCCTCCGCCGTGGCGTAGCAGCGATAGGCCTTGCCGTCGGCGAGCAGCTGCTCGGCGACCTCGCGGTGGCGGGCGGCGCGGCTGAACTGGTAGATGACCTCGCCGTCCCAGCCGAGCTCGAGCCACTTCAACCCGTCGAGAATGGCGTCGATCGCCGCCTCCGTGGAGCGCTCCCGGTCGGTGTCCTCGATCCGGAGCAGCATCTTGCCGCCATGCTTCTTGGCGTAGAGCCAGTTGAACAGCGCCGTGCGGGCGCCCCCGATATGGAGGAAGCCGGTCGGCGAGGGGGCAAAGCGGGTGACGACGGAATCGGTCATTCTTGGCAGGGCCTATGCATTGGAGGCGGTGGTGTATAGCAGGACCGGAGCATAACTAAAGCCCGACGGCGGACGGCTGAAGGCCTTGGCGCGGCCTCCCGAATTTGGCAGAAGGACCGCTGATTTCCCTACAGGATTTTCGTAATGACAGAACCGGTGGCACCTGAGGTTGGGCGCGATTTCATTCGTGACATCATCCAGGCCGACCTCGATCAGGGCAAGTACAAGGAGATCGTGACCCGGTTCCCGCCGGAGCCGAACGGCTACCTGCATATCGGTCACGCCAAGTCGATCGCCCTCAATTTCGGCATCGCCCAGGAGTTTCCGGGTCGCTGCCACCTGCGCTTCGACGACACCAACCCGGTCAAGGAAGAGCAGGAGTACATCGATTCCATCCAGGCCGACGTGCGCTGGCTCGGCTTCGACTGGGGCAAGAACCTGTTCTTCGCCTCCGACTATTTCGACCGCCTGTACGAATGGGCGGAGAAGCTGATCCGCGACGGGCTCGCCTATGTCGACGACCAGACCCAGGAGGAGATCCGCACTTCGCGTGGCTCGCTGACCGAGCCGGGCAAGAACTCGCCGTTCCGCGACCGGAGCGTGGACGAGAACCTCGACCTGTTCCGCCGCATGAAGGCCGGCGAATTCCCCAACGGGGCGCGCGTGCTGCGGGCGAAGATCGACATGGCCGCGGGCAACATCAATCTGCGCGACCCCGTGCTGTACCGCATCCTGCATGCGCATCATCCGCGCACCGGCAACGCATGGTGCATCTATCCGAGCTACGACTATGCCCACGGCCAGTCGGACGCCATCGAAGGCATCACGCACTCGATCTGCACGCTGGAGTTCGAGGACCACCGGCCGCTCTATGACTGGTTCATCGAGAAGCTGCCGGTGCCGTCAGAGCCGCACCAGTACGAGTTCGCGCGGCTGAACCTGACCTACACGGTACTGTCCAAGCGCGTGCTGACCCAGCTCGTCCGCGACGGCCACGTCGCCGGCTGGGACGATCCGCGCATGCCGACGGTGGCGGGGATGCGCCGCCGCGGCGTGCCGCCGGCGGCGCTGCGTGAATTCGTCAAGCGCATCGGCGTCGCCAAGGCCAACAGCGTGGTCGACGTCGGCATGCTCGAATTCTGCATCCGCGAGGAGCTGAACCGCACGGCGCAGCGGCGCATGGCGGTGCTCAAGCCGCTCAAGGTCGTGATCGAGAACTACCCGGAAGGGCAGACCGAAGAGCTCGAGGCGATCAACCATCCCGACGACGCTAGCGCCGGCACGCGCAAGATCACGTTCGGCCGCGAGCTCTATATCGAGCAGGACGACTTCATGGAGAACCCGCCGAAGAAGTTCTTCCGCCTGTCGCCGGGCAACGAAGTGCGGCTGCGCTATGCCTATTTCGTCAAGTGCACCGGCGTGATCAAGAACGAGGCAGGCGAGGTGGTGGAATTGCGCTGCACCTACGATCCCGCGACCAAGGGCGGCAATGCGCCCGACGGCCGCAAGGTCAAGGCGACCATGCACTGGCTGCCGGCGGCGGCGTCGAAGCCGGCGGAGATCCGCATCTACAACCAGCTGTTCTCCAATCCGAGCCCGGACGCCTCGAACTTCGCGGCCGATCTCAATCCGAATTCGCTGGAGATCCTCTCCGATGCGCGGATTGAGGCTTCCGTGGCCGAGAGCAATTCGACGGAGCCGATGCAGTTCGAGCGCCAGGGCTATTTCGTGCGCGACAAGGACTCGACGCCGGGCAAGCCGGTGTTCTCGCGCACCATCGGCCTGCGCGACACGTTCGCGAAGGAAGTGGCCAAGGGCTGAGGCGGACATGAGCAGCGAAGCCGACGCCATCGTTTCCGTCATCATCGCGAAATGGTGCGCCGGCTTCGCGACGCTCGACGCGGCGGCGCTGTCGTCGCTGTATTCGAAAAACGCGTTCTTCTTCGGCTCCAACCCAAAACTCTATCGGGGCCGGGACGGCGTCGCCGATTATTTCAACGGCCTGCCGCGCTGGCGCAAGCCGAGCGCGGTGTTCTCCGAGGTGAACGCAGCGCAGGCCGGCCCTGATCTGATCAACATGGGCGCGACCATCTCGTTCGATCTTGCGGGCGAGCGGGACGATCTCGTCGTCAAGATGAGCTGGGTCATCATCCGCGAGGACGGTGACTGGAAGATCGTCAATCACCACGCCTCGTCGAAGGCGCCGCTGATCTAGCTAGATGTCGTAATACAAATGGAACTCGTAAGGATGCGGTCGCAGCCGGATCGGGTCGACCTCCTTCTTGCGCTTGTAGTCGAGCCAGGTTTCGATCACGTCGGCGGTGAAGACGTCGCCGCGCAGCAGGAAGGCGTGATCGCGCTCGAGCGCGTCGAGCGCCTGATCCAGCGATCCCGGCGTGGACTTCACCTCCTTCGCCTCCGCAGGTGGGAGGTCGTAGAGATTCTTGTCGATCGGGCTGCCAGGATCGATCCGCATGTCGATACCGTCGAGACCGGCCATCAGCATCGCGGCGAAGGCCAGGTAGGGATTGCAGGACGGATCGGGTGAACGAAACTCGACGCGCTTGGCGCGCGGATTCGGCGAATACATCGGGATCCGGCAGCAGGCGGAGCGATTGCGCTGGGAGTAGACGAGGTTGATCGGAGCTTCATAACCCGGCACCAGGCGCCGGTAGGAGTTCGTGGTGGGCGCGCAGAGCCCGCACAACGCCCAGGCGTGGCTCAAAAGCCCGCCGATATAGTAGCGCGCGAGCTGGCTCAGCTCGGCGTAGTCGCCCTTGTCGTAGAACAGATTGGTCTCGCCCTTCCAGAGCGACTGGTGAACGTGCATGCCCGAAGCGTTGTCCTCGAACAGCGGCTTCGGCATGAATGTCGCGGTCTTGCCGTGCTGATGCGCGGTGTTCTTGACCACGTATTTGTAGATCATCAAATTGTCGGCCATGCGGGTCAGCGTGGTGAAGCGCATGTCGATCTCGTTCTGGCCGCCGGTCGCGACCTCATGGTGATGGGCTTCGATCTGGATCCCCAGAGATTCCATCGTCATCACCATTTCGGTGCGTAGCGCCTGCATGCTGTCGGTCGGAGGAACGGGAAAGTATCCCTCTTTCGGGCGCGGCTTGTGACCGAGATTCGGTCCTTCATCCGTGCTGGTGTTCCAGCTGCCTTCGCTGGAGTCGATCGCGTGCATGGCGAAGTTGATGCCCTGGCCGTAGCGGACCTCGTCGAAGACGAAGAACTCGGCCTCCGGGCCGAAATAGCTCGTATCGGCACGCCCGGTACCCCCAAGGTAGGTTTCGGCCTTCTGGGCGATGTAGCGGGCATCCCGGCTATAGGATTGGCCGGTCACGGGGTCGCGGATGTTGCAGATGAGAACCAGCGTCTTGGCCGGACTATAGGGGTCGACGAAGGCCGTCGTCGGATCCGGGACGACGAGCATGTCGCTTTCCTGGATCTCCTGGAAGCCGCGGATCGATGAGCCATCGAATCCAATGCCCTCATTGAGTGCATCGGCATTCACCGCGCTCGGCGGGACGGAAAAATGTTGCCACACCCCTGGCAGGTCGGTGAACCGCAAATCGATCATCTGGACTTTCTCGTCCGTGATCGCCTTCAGGAGGTCTTCGGCTGTCGTACATTTCGCAACCATGGCTTCGCTCCCAGGTCAGCGTCCCGAGATCGCGTAGCCGTTCGGCCGCAACCTAGCGGCTCGCGACGGACTGTGGTCCACGTTCGGCGTTGTCGCCGCAGTCAGGCAAGCTTTCCGCGCGCCGGCAGTCAGCTTTGGTGTGGCCCGCGCATCATCTTCATCGCATCTTCGATGTGCCGCCAGGTTTTTGCCAATTCGAGCTCGCCCTTCTGCTCGAGGTCGATGGCGTTTTGAGCGGCTTCCGCAATGGCCTTGGGGCCATGGGCTTCCAGCAACTGCCGCGCATAGTCGTGGATTTCCATTTCTCGCATGGCGTCATCTCCCTCTGCTCCGGGCGCGAACTTCCGCGGCACCGGGAACGGTCGACATTGACACCTGTCAAGCGGCGACAGTCTGCATCCGGGTGCGCCGCACTCGCAAGGGCCCTCTCCGGGCATGGGCGGCCTGGCTTGGACGCCGGCTCTGGACCGGCCTTGGACCGGCGCTCGCGGCAACACAACGCAGGCCGGACGGATGGTTCATCACCGGTGCGCTCCCCATATGAACACCAGAAGGGAGGTGAGCATCATGCGCATCCAACATTGGCAAGACGCTGCCAGTCTGTTGGTGGGCATATGGCTGGTCCTGTCGTCCTTTGTCCTCGGCTTATCCGGGGCGGCGGTCTGGATCACCATCGCACTCGGGCTAGGCGTCATGCTGTTTGCCGTGGAAGCCTTTGTCATCCCGTCCGATCTAGAAGAATGGGGCGAAATGCTGCTGGGACTGGCTCTGGTGGCGGCTCCCTGGTCCGTCGGCTACGAGTCCGCATCCGCCACGGTCAGCAGCGTCGTGTCCGGCCTATTGGTGATCTTGCTCGCTGTCTGGGAATTGATGACCGATCGCAACTTCAGTGCCTGGTGGCACGATCACTGGCCTCACTGGCCTCACCGCGCCGGCTGAGGCGAGAAGGTTGCCGGCTCTTCTCCGACCGCCATCGTCTGGCGGCCGGAGGAGAGGCGATCACGTTACGATGCGGTTCTGGGCTCGACCGGTTGCCAGATGCTGATCTTGCGCGTCTCCGGCATCAGGAACAGCGCGAGCAGGAAGCACACCGCGGGGACCGCAATCGGGTAGATCAGCGCGTAGCCTATGCTTCCGGTCGCCGCGAAGGCCGCCGACGTGATGAACGGCACCAATCCGCCGCCCCAGCCGTTGCCGATGTGATACGGCACCGACACCGACGTGTACCTGATCCTGCCGGGAAAGAATTCCGCCAGGAACGCACCGACCGGCCCGTACACCATCCCGACGTAGCAAACGAGGATGAAGATGATGAAGATCGCGGTCGGATAGTTGATGTTGCCGGGCTGCGTGACCGCTCCCAGCCATAGATACAGCGGATAGTACGTGATCGCGGCGAGCAGCATGCCGCCCAGGATGACCGGCTTGCGGCCGATCTGATCCGACAGCCAACCGAAGAAAATCAGGCTCGGTGTGGCAATCAGCAGCGCTGTACCCACGATGTAGGCGGAGGTCAGCGCGTCCACCTTGGAGACCTGCTGCAGGAAGTACAGCGCCCAGAACTGACCGCTGTACCAGACCACGCCCTGACCGATCAGGACCACAACGGCAATCCCGATGTATTTGATGTTCGAGCTCAGGAAGGCCTCCTTCCAGGGGTTCCTGGTCATCTGCCCGCGAGCCTTGATCTCCTGGAAGATCGGCGTCTCCTGGAGCTGGAGACGGATATAGATGGCGATGGCGACCAGCAGGAAGGACACCAGGAACGGAACGCGCCACGCCCATTCGTCGAAGGCCTGATTGCCGAACCAGGTCCGTGTCAGGATGATCACGGCCAGGGACACGACGATGCCGAGAGTTGGCGAGGTCTGCAGCCAGCCGGTGTAGTAGCCGCGCTTGTCGTCCGGAACATGCTCTGCGACATAGGTGATGGCGCCGCCATATTCGCCGCCCAGACACAGACCCTGGATCATGCGCAAGCCGAATAAAAGGAACGCCGCCGTCAGACCGATGGACTGGTAGGTCGGGATCAACCCGATTGCCCCGGTGCCCAGTCCCATTCCGCTCAGCGTGATGAGGAACGTATATTTTCGTCCGACCCTGTCGCCCATCCATCCAAAGAGGAAGGCTCCCAGCGGGCGGATCAGGAAGCCCGCAGTGAACAGCGCAATCGTGCTGAGGAGGGCTGCAACCGGGTGGGACTGCTCGAAGAACTTGACCGACAGAACTGCGGCCAGGCTGCCAAAGATATAGAAATCATACCATTCGATGACGTTTCCCACCGACGCAGCAACAATCACGCGACGAAAATCGCTCGGTACTTGAACTGCCATGTGCTGCTCCTATCGAATTCAAACGCTACTCCTGGCGCTCTTCAGCGCCCATTCGCTCGCGGAGTACGTTTGGTGCGCGTCGCCACAGGCGAAAATTGCGAGTTGCGTCCGCAACGCCTAATCTCAGGGAGGCCTGAGCCATCTGAGAAGAGCTCCAGCGGTCACTTCGGTACCGCGAGCTATCACGACCTGCCCGTCTGCCGGGGAGGCGGTGAAGCAGTGTAATCCCGCCGGGGCTGGCGTCTTATGAGACTTTCGGCTCAATCGATCTAAATCGAGGCTGATCCGTCCTGAGATGGAACGGGCGCCCATCGTGCCGGGCAGTTTTGTCACGAACGAACGGAAAAGCCTCTCAGGCGTTGTGTGGGTCCAACCAGGAGCCCACTATGCAGAACATCGCAGAGCATATGGAAGTCATCGGCGCCGACGGCGTCCATGTCGGCACGGTCGACCGCGTCGAGGGCAACCGCATCAAGCTGACGAAGAAAGACAGCGGCGAGGGCAGCCACAAGGGCCATCATCACTTCATCGACAAGGGCCTCGTCGCCGGTGTCGAAGGCAACAAGGTCCGCCTGTCGGCCAAGGCGGCTGTCGCCGTGACGATGGAAGAGGAAAAGTAGGGCGCATCCCTCTTCGTTCCTGGTCTGTACCGCTATTCGGCCTCCTGCACGTTCCGGTAGCCTCTGCGCCTGTCGCGTATCTCAGGGGTTGCTAGGGAATGGCGGAGCCGGGCCGGCCGCAGCGTGTCTCGCAAGGGATCGCAGGAACCTGGCCGGCGGGCCGCACCGCGTCGGCGGGCGGCTTTGCACCGGTAGGCTTTGGTGCCTGGCCCGCGCTCGTCGAGACGCTGCGCCAATGGGCCAGCGCCGAGGCCGGCGCCGGGCGGCTGTTGCCGTGGGTGCCCATCGCTCTCGGCAGCGGCATTGCGCTCTACTTTGCGGCCGATCACGAGCCGGTGCTGTGGGTGACCGCCGCGACGGCTATCGCGCTGATGCTCGGCGCCGTCCTGTTGCGGCGAAGCCGGCTGTTTGCGCCTGCGCTTCTGATTGCGGCGGTCGCGGCCGGCTTTGCCATCGCGACCTGGAAGACGGCGCGCATCGCGCACACCGTTCTGGCGAAACCGCTCTATTCGGTGTCGTTGTCGGGCTTCGTCGAGACGCGCGACATCCGCGAGCGCACCGATCGCTTCGTGCTGCGCGTCACCGCGATGGAGGCGCAGCGCAGCGACGTCAAGCTCGAGCGCGTGCGCCTGTCGGTGCGCAAGGGGACCGCGCCCGAGGTCGGCAGCTTCGTGCAGCTCAAGGCGCGGCTGATGCCGCCGATCTCGCCGGTGCGCCCCGGCAGCTATGATTTCTCGCGCGACATGTTCTTCCAGGGCATCGGTGCCTCCGGCTTCGTAATGGGCGCGATCACGGCTGCAGTGCCGCCGGATGCCGGCGGCTTGCGGCTGCGCTATGCCGCCTTCATGCAGGGCCTGCGCGATGCGATCGATGCGCGCATTCGTGCCACGCTCGAAGGCGACAACCGCGCGATCGCGACCGCGCTATTGACCGGCCGGCGTGATGCGATCACTGCGCCCGTCAATGACGCGATGTTCGTCTCGGGGCTCGGCCATGTGCTGTCGATCTCGGGCTATCACATGGCGGTGGTCGCCGGCGTCGTGTTCTTCGCGGTACGCGCGCTGCTGGCCTTGATCCCGGGACTGGCGGTCGGCTTTCCCATCAAGAAATGGTCGGCGGCCGCGGCGCTGGTTGCCGCGGCGTTCTATCTGCTGCTGTCGGGTGCGGAGGTCGCGACGCAACGCTCGTTCTTCATGACCGCGGTGGTGCTGATCGCGGTCATGGTCGATCGCCGCGCCATCACGTTCCGCACGCTGGCCGTGGCCGCGCTCATCGTGCTCGCGGTCGCGCCGGAGGCGCTGGTTCATCCGAGCTTCCAGATGTCGTTTGCGGCAACGCTCGGGCTGGTGGCGCTGGTGCAGATCGGCATGCCGAACCTGTTTGCCTCGCCCGACCATTCCGCGACCGCGCGCATCGCGCTGTGGGGCGGCCGCGAGATCGCGATGCTGTTTCTTGCTTCGCTGATCGCGGGGCTTGCGACCACGCCCTATGCCGCCTTCCACTTCCACCGGGTCACGCCGTATGGCGTGCTCGCCAATCTCGGCGCGATGCCGGTGGTCTCGGCGCTGGTGATGCCGGCCGGATTGTTGGGCCTGCTGGCCGCTCCCTTCGGGCTCGATGGCGTGTTCTGGTGGCTGATGGGCTTCGGCATCGACTGGATGGTCGCGGTGTCGCGCTGGGTGGCGGCGCTGCCGGGCGCGGTCGGGCGCATCCCGGCGTTCGGCATCGCGCCGCTGATCGCGGCCAGTCTCGGCATCATTGTCATGGGCCTCTTGCGCACGCCGTTGCGCTGGTCCGGCGGGCTGGTGCTGCTGGCGGCGATCCTCTGGGGCCTGTCGGCGCGGCCGCCGGACGTCCTGATCGCCGGGGACGGCGCGAGCGTCGCGGTGCGGGGCAGGGACGGGCACCTCCACATGATCCGGGCGAGCAAGGACAGCTTTCTGCTGAAGGAGTGGCTGGCTGCCGACGCCGATCCGCGCGATGCGGGCAGTGCCTCACTGGCCGACGGCGTGTCGTGCGACGAGGCCGGCTGCGTGACGCCGCTCGCCGACGGTCGCCTCGTCGCGCTGGCTTTGCGCATCGATGCACTCGCGGACGATTGCAGCCGCGCCGCGCTGGTGGTGACGGCCCGGCCCGCTGCGCCGGATTGCGCGGCGATGGTGGTGGATCGGCAGCGTCTCGCCGCGCAGGGCGCGCTCGCGCTGACGCGGCGAGGCGACGGCTTTGCGGTCCAGGCCGTGAAGACTGGAGGCGCAGACCGCCCGTGGGCACCGGCAACCGCCGGCGAGGGTGATTACGGCGCGAGCCTTGCGCCGCCGGCGCCGGCTTCCCGCAGCCGGGATGCGACGCCGTCCGAGGCCGATATGCAGGCTGAGGATTGAGCGGACGGGCTACAGGTACCAGGCCAGCACGGCGTCGAGCCCGGCGCTCCCGATCACCGGCAGGGCCACCAACTGGCTCAGCCCGGACGCGCGGGCCTCAGCGGCCGCGATCGATTTGTCATGCGCGAGATCATCGTTGAGCGCGGGCATCCCGGTGGCCCAGGCGCCGCCGATGCTGCCGTCACTGCTGGCAATGGATTTGTCCGCATAGAGCGCGGCAAGGTCGGTCTGGGCGCTGCAATCGCCGGCGCGGAAGACCAGCGCAGAACGGGTCTCGTTCGGCACCCAGATCTCGAAGCGCCGTGCAATTGGCGTCGCCTGCGCGGAGAGGAAGGTCAGCACCCAGGTCTGGTCGGTGCCGGTCCGGTAGGGCACGCCGACGCCGAGATTGATCCCGACCTCGGCGGCGTCTTCCCAGCGCAGAAAGCTCTTGGCGTTGTGCAGGTCCTTGATGATCAGCGGCAGGCCGGCTTTCCAGGTGCGTCCGGGCAGGCCGAAGCCGCGCGGAAACCTGGTGTGACGGGAGTTGAACTCGAACATGTCGGCGGTGCCATAGTAACCGTCGACCAGTCCCATCTCGTGGGAGGTATCGGGGTCATTGTGCCAGAGCTCGATCGCGCCGACATGCGCCTCGTCGTCGCCGCAGAACAGCACCATCACGGCCTGCAGGAATTCGCCTGAGAACACCGGCACCGCCACGCCGCAGGTCAGGCCCGCCGCGAGCGCCTGGTCGGTCCGCTTGAAATAGGAGTTGGCGAATTTGGTGAGGATGACGGGATGGCCGGAAGCCCAGGCCTTGCCGGGAAGGCCCTCATCCCGACCGAAGCGCAGATCTTCGCTTGCGGCCCTGAACGCGGACAACCCTTCGCCGTAGAGGCCGCCGCCGAATTCCAGCCGCATGCGCGTCCGGTCGGGCACCCAGAGTTCAACGACGCGAATGAAGGTCTTCATCGAACGTGCCCGCTGCCTCAAGCCTCCTGGCAGCATCGGCCATTTGCCTGCAGAACGGACGTTCAAAATTCAGGCAGGGCAGCGCAAACTTCGTGCGACGGAGAACAGCGGCGGGCGAGCCGGCGAAGGTATTTTCGAAGATGCAAACCTCACCATCTCGCCGGCCGCGGCCGGCGATGGCGATTTCAATCTTGGCCCCGACCCGCGAGCCGGGGGGCAGCTAGGTCAGCCAATCGGCAGGCGTGTGATCGTCGGCCTGTCGGCGGTGATCTGCGGCTTGTGCTCGCGCTCGCCGAGTGGCTGGGTCACCGGCAATTGCAGCACGGTTGCGCGCTGGCCTTCCACGAGCTGAGTCACCAGCACGTATTTGCCGTCGGGGAATTCGATCGCATCGTGATGGCGATCCGGAATGTGCGGATCGATCTTGCCGAACTTGCCGACGCGCGAGTTGATGGTGCGCGTCCAGATCCAGCGATTGTCGTAGCGGACATTGTCGGCGAAGGCGAGCTCCGTTCCCGGCAGCAGGCATACCGCGACCGACATGTCGGCTTCGGAGGCGAAGCCGCGTGTCGAGGTGCCGCGGAAGGTTGTCGTGACGATCGTCTCGCCGACTTCGGCGGGACGCGTCGCGACGGCGTGCAGGCTGTAGTCACACATCGGGGTGCTCCTCATTCGAAGATAGCGACCCGCGCCTCCTGTCGAGGCACAGGCCTCTATCAGAGTGGAAGCATACAACGGTCTGCTTGGTTGTGGGCAAATCTGCGGCTTTGGGTCCGCAGGCCGCCATCACAATATCTTTTTCAGATGCACGAGGAACAAAGCCTGCTCCCGTGCATTCGGCATGCTTCGTCGTCAGCGGCCAGCAGGTGCCGACCAGCCTGAATACGGCCAGGCGGGTTGCGACGGCGCTGCAATGGCTCCGCGTGCGTTGCGGAATTGCTCGCTCGTCGTCGGCGGCGTCGCCTTGCGGACATGATGCGACTGTGCGGCGACGGCCTGTGACACTGACGTTGCGATCAGCGCCATCGTGACGATGCTCAAGACGATCTTGCGCATGGTTGTCTCCTCGGTTTCTCACAAGGCCTGCGAAGCGATGAGTGCTTCGTGCGGCGTGCCGAGGATCTAGCGCGGGAGAGGTGGCCGGATAATCTGTGCAGAACCAGAAAGACTATCCAGCCGGAGCGGACAATCGTCCGCTCCAACGCGTGTCGAACGATCGCGAGGTCAGCTCAGTACTTCCGGTACAGGCCGATCAGCTTGCCCTGAATCTTCACCCGGTTGGGCGGCAGGATGCGGACCTCATAGGCGGCGTTGGCGGGCTCGAGCGCGATCGAGGCGCCGCGGCGGCGGAAGCGCTTCAGCGTCGCTTCCTCGTCGTCGATCAGCGCCACCACGATGTCGCCGGTGTCGGCGCTCTCGTTGCGCTGGATCAGCGCCATGTCGCCGTCGAGGATGCCGGCTTCCACCATCGAATCGCCGCGCACTTCGAGCGCGTAGTGCTCGCCCGAGCCGAGCATGTCAGGCGGCACGCTGATGGTGTGGCTGCGGGTCTGCAGCGCCTCGATGGGCGTGCCGGCCGCGATACGGCCCATGACAGGCACGGCGACCGGACGCTCACCCTCGTCGGCGGGCGGGCTGGAGGTCGTGCGCACCTTGCCGAGATTGCCTTCGATGACGCTCGGCGTGAAGCCGCGACGGTTGCCGGCGGCCGCCTGAAGCTCGGGCAGCTTGATGACCTCGATCGCGCGGGCGCGGTTGGGCAGGCGGCGGATGAAGCCGCGCTCCTCGAGCGCGGTGATCAGGCGATGGATGCCCGATTTCGACCGCAGATCGAGCGCGTCCTTCATCTCGTCGAAGGAAGGCGGCACGCCGCTTTCCTTCAGTCGCTCGCTGATGAACCGCAGGAGCTCGTATTGTTTGCGCGTTAACATCTCGACCAAAATCCCCCGGTTGATGTCGTTCGATTCCGAGACGCTCAGTTCAGCGATAAGCCGCTGCATGCTCGAAACAAATCATGAACGGACACTATATGTTCGATACATGTTCCGCAACTGCTTAATTTACCGTGAACGCGACAAAGTTCGCGGAACGCGTGTGGTGACGGCGCTCAGACGGGCAGAGGCAGCACCTCGCATGGCGAGCCGGCTTCGGCCTTCGGCGCGAACGGTGCGCGCACGAGAAGTGCCTGTGCCGCAGCGAGATTCGCAAGCAGCGAAGAATCCTGGTGATCGACGGGAAGGGCGATCAGCGTGCCGTCGTCGCGCCGCTCCAGCCGTGCGCGCAGATAGTCCTCGCGGACATCGTTTGCGCCGAGGTCGCGGCCGAGCACGGCGCGCTCGCGCCGATGGTGAATCACGGCGCGGCCCGACAGCGCGCGAATCAACGGCACCATGAACAGGAAAGCGCAGACGTAGGACGACACGGGATTGCCGGGCAGGCCGATGACGCGCATCGCGCCGAGCCGGCCGTGCATCATCGGCTTGCCCGGCCGCATCGCGATCTTCCAGAACGACATCGCGATGCCCTCGGCCTTGAGCGCCTGCTGGACCAGGTCGTGGTCGCCGACCGAGGCGCCGCCGCTCGTGACCAGGATGTCGGCGCCGCTCTCGCGGGCCCGGCGTATCCCGGTGGCGGTGGCCTCCAGCGTATCGGCGGCCACGCCGAGGTCGACGGTATCGGCGCCCTCCTGGCGGGCGAGCGCGTGCAGGGCATAGCCGTTGGAGTAGACGATCTGACCGGGGCCGGGCATTGCGCCCGGCATCACCAGCTCGTCGCCGGTGGCGAGGACCGCGACCTTTGGACGGCGTTGGACGGGTAAATGCGGGTGATTCATCCCGGCGGCGAGAGCGAGATCGCGTTCGGTGAGCCGGGTTCCCTTGCGCAGCAGCACGTCGCCCTCGGCGAAGTCGATCCCGGCGCGCCGGATATGCCGTCCGGGAATCGCTGCTTCCTTGATCGTGATGCGCTTGCCGTCCGCGGCCGTGTCCTCCTGGATCACGACCGCGTCTGCGCCGGCGGGAACGACGCCGCCGGTGAAGATCCGGACTGCTTCGCCGGCGCCGACCGACCCGGCAAATGGCCGTCCGGCCGCAACCTCGCCAATGACCGTCAGCTGGGAATCGATCGTCGCCGCATCGGCCGCACGCACGGCATAGCCGTCCATCGCCGACATCGCCTCCGGCGGCTGCGTGCGCCGCGCCGCGACGTCGCGCGCGAGCACGCGATGGAAGGCTTGGTCGAGGGGGATCGTTTCCTCAGGCAGCGGCTCCGCGCCGGCGAGCACCGCGGCAAGCGCGTCAGAAACCGGCATCAAGGCCACGGCTGAAAACTCCTGCTGCGCACGTTCGGCAAATCGGCGGCCAGAGTTCTAGCCGAGTGCGGGCGCAGAGGCAAAACAGCGGAGGTGCGGGATGATTCAGCCTGCGTTGTCCGCTCTGTCCTGAAAGATGGACGTCAAATCCTCCGCGGCATGATCCGGAAGGCGAGGCAGACCGGCACAAGGACGGCCATGGCAAGCACGAGAAGAACGAGCGCCACGGCCAGCATCGGTCAACTCCTGGCCGGTTCGTCCGGACTGACGTCCGGCGCTTTGGGACCCTGGTCCTTGTCGGGCAGCGGGTCGGCCTGGGATTTCAGGTCGGCGGCCTTCCTGATCAGCTTGGCGGATAGGTCGGAGTCCGAAGTGATTCTTGCGAACTCGAGCAGCAGAGAGGCTTGCTTGGTGAGGTAGGATTTGCCCAGCACGTCGATCGGTCCAATGCAGAAGTCCCAACGGACTCAAGAGTCCGGAAGGGCCGATTTCGTTCCCGGAACTCCGTACAAAAATGCACAAAGTGATTTGGTTCCTCATTTTGGGCAAAAACCGGTTCCTGGAACCGCGTCCGCCAGGAGGCGGATCCGTTCAAATCCCGAGCTTCTTCAGCGCATCGCCGACGTCACGGGGCGAGGTCACATGCACCGCGGTCAATCCGCGCGCCCGGGCTCCTTCGATGTTTTCTGCGAGGTCGTCGAAGAAGACGATGCGGCTTGCCGGCACGCCCATCGCCGCCACCACGTGATCGAAGGCTTCCGCATCCGGCTTGCGCAGGCCGATGCTGGACGACAGGTAGAGCTCGCGGAAATGGCCGAGCAGGCCGGCATATTCCTTCGAGAAGTAGTCGACATGCGGCCGATTGGTGTTGGAGAAGGCGTAGACCGGCATCTGCTTGGCCGCACGCGGCAACAGCTCGGCGATGTCAGGCATCTCGCCGGCGAAGATCGCGTTCCAGCCCTCCAGGAACTGCGCATCGGAAATCGCGATCCCGAGCGATGAGCGAAGCGAGGCGAAATAGTCCTCGTCGCTGATCTTGCCGACCTCGTGCAGCCGGTAGGCTTCGCTGTCGCGCACATATCGCGCGACGATGGCTTCGGGCCGGCAGCCGGCATGTCCCGCCCAGCAGGCGATTGCCTTCGAGAAATCGATGTCGAGCACCACGCGCCCGAGATCGAACAGAAGCGCATCGGCGCTGCCGGGAGAGAGCGAGGTCACTTGTGTCCTTTCACTCAATATCGGTACGGGTCATGATCGAACAGCGGGAACGCGCTGAACACGCTCGGCGCGTTGGTCGCGGTTGCCGGGTGCAGGCAGGACTTGCCAACCTCGGCAAACGAGGTAGCGCCCAAGAGTCCGAGGCAGCGCAGCACTTCGTCTTCCAGCAGCTCCAGCATTCGCGTCACGCCGGCTTCGCCGGCCGCCGCCAGCGCCCAGCATTGCAGCCGGCCGATGCCGACGAGGTCGGCGCCTGCCGCAATCGCCTTGACGATGTCGGTGCCGCGGCAGAAGCCGCCATCGACCATGATCTTGGCGCGGCCTTTCACGGCGTCGACGATTTCAGGCAGCACATGCATGGCGCCGCGGCCGTGATCGAGCTGGCGGCCGCCATGGTTGGAAACGTAGATCCACTCGACGCCGTGATCGAGCGCGATCAAGGCATCCTCGGCGGTGGCGATGCCCTTGAGGATCAGAGGGATCTTGAACTTATCCTTGATCATCTTCACGGTCCGCCACTCCAGTCCCTTCTGGTAGTCGCCGCCGGTGGCGCGCAGGCGGCTCTCGCGAACATAGCGCTTGGCGATGTCACGTTCGCGACGGCTGTAATGGGCGGTGTCCACGGTCAGGCAGAAGGCGGCGTAGGCGTTCTTCTCGGCGCGGCTGACGACATCGGTGACGAAGGCGTCGTCGCCGCGCACATAGAGCTGGAACAGGCGCAGCGCATCGGGGGCGGCTTCGGCGGTTTTCTCCAGCCCGGGTTCGGTTACCGAGCTCAGCATGTGTGCCGCACCGAAGGCGCCGGCGGCGCGGGCGACGGCTGCCGCGCCGTGCGGGTCGAAGACTTCCAGCGCCCCGACCGGGGCCAGCACCACCGGCAGGCGCATCTTGCGGCCGAACTGCTCAACGGAGCCGTCGACCTCATGCACGTCGCGCAGCACGCGCGGGCGAAAGGCGATCTCGTCCAGCGCCATGCGGTTGCGGCGCATCGTGGTCTCGGTCTCGGCGGCGCCGACGATGTAATCCCAGGCGTTCTGGTTGAGGTTGGCGCGCGCCTTCTTGATGAATTCGTGCAGGTTCTGGAACGGCTCGTTGCTGGAGCCGAGTTCGACGTTCCGTTCCGGCCGGATGCGAGGCGCTTCGTTCATTGTTATCCTCCCGAGAATTTGAAGCCTTGTGTCATCGCCTAACCCGTCCGCCTCTCCAAAACCATCCTAAAATCGCATAGCTGCGAGGCGCGGACCGGCCGACCGATTCCCGCCTTTCGCGCGAGACGGTTTCGGAACGTTGCCAAAAGTTTAGGCCGGGACGAAGGGATTTTTGCAAGTGCCCCGCCGGCGTTGCGGGCCGGCCTTGAAGAAACCTGAATGGTATTGTGAGAACCGGGCTGGATCGCCATTTGCATGGCGGCTCCCGAGCCCCGAGCAAGAAGGCTAACCCATCCATGCGGAAATCCCTGCTGTTCCCCCTTGGCGCGCTCACCGGAGTGTGCCTGACCCTTCTGGTATCCGGTCCGCAGGGCGGGCTATGGGCGGCGAGGGCGGCGGCGGGCGCGGACGATGCTTATTCCAAGCTAAACCTGTTCGGCGAAGTGTTCGAGCGCGTGAAGGCCAGCTATGTCGAGAAGCCGGACAATTCCAAGCTGATCGAAGGCGCGATCACCGGCATGGTGACCGCGCTCGATCCGCATTCGCGCTACATGAACGACAAGGCCTGGACCGAGATGCAGGAGACCACCTCCGGCGAGTTCGGCGGCCTCGGCATCGAGGTCACGATGGAGGAGGGCCTCGTCAAGGTCGTCTCGCCGATCGACGACACGCCGGCCTCGAAGGCCGGCATCATGTCCGGCGACCTCATCAGCAAGATCGACGGCGAGGCCGTGCAGGGCATGACGCTCGAGCAGGCCGTCAACAAGATGAAGGGCCCGGTCGACACCAAGACCAAGCTCACCATCGTGCGCAAGGGCGCGGACGCTCCGCTCGACGTCGCGATCACGCGTGAGATCATTCATGTGCGCCCCGTCCGCTTCCATGTCGAGAATGGCGACATCGGCTATATCCGCGTCACCTCGTTCAACGAGCAGACCACCGACGGCCTGAAGAAGGCGATCGCGGCGATCTCCAAGCAGGTGCCGCAGGAGAAGCTGGTCGGCTACGTGATGGACCTGCGCAACAATCCGGGCGGATTGCTCGACCAGGCCGTGTCGGTGTCGAGCGCCTTCCTGCAGCGCGGCGAGGTCGTCTCGACGCGCGGCCGCAATCCGGAAGAGACCCAGCGCTTCACCGCGCATGGCGGCGACCTCACCAAGGGCAAGCCGCTCGTGATCCTGGTCAACGGCGGCTCGGCTTCGGCCTCGGAGATCGTGGCCGGTGCGCTGCATGACCACAAGCGTGCCACGATCATCGGCACGCGCTCATTCGGCAAGGGCTCGGTGCAGACCATCATCCCGCTCGGCTCCGGCAACGGCGCGCTGGCGCTGACCACAGCGCGCTACTACACGCCGTCGGGCCGCTCGATCCAGGCCCAGGGCATCGCGCCCGACATCGAGATCCTCCAGGACGTGCCGCCCGAGTTGAAGGGCCGGATGGACACCATGGCGGAGTCCCAGATGCGCGGCCATCTGCAAGCCGCCGACGGCACCGAGCAGACCGGATCGCAATCCTATGTCCCGCCGGAAGAGAAGGACGACAAGGCCCTGCACGCGGCTTACGACTTCCTGCACGGCGTCACCGCGAACGCAGTCGCCGCAAAGCCGGCGCCGAAGGCTGCGGTGCCGAACTAGAATCTTACGATCTCCAGACATCGATCGCCCGGGAGTGGATGACCGCTCCCGGGCGATTCTGTTTTGGGGGGCTGTCGCAGTGATCTGTAGCCCGGATGGAGCGCAGCGCAATCCGGGTCCCTGTCGCGGCGAACGATCGGCCCCGGATTACGCTTCGCTCCATCCGGGCTATGTTCGCGACATTCCGACCTAACCGGCCTCGCGCCGGCGGCTCTCGCTGCCTTCGCGCCGGGCGAGCCGGCTGCGATGCAGCGCGAACAGCTCCAGCATCTTGTCGGCGGGCTTGGCGGCACTGAACAGGTAACCCTGCATCTCGGAGCAGCCGAGCGCGCGGAGCAGGCGCTGCTGCTCCTCGGTCTCGACACCCTCGGCCGTGGTGGTCATGCGGCGCGCGGTCGCCAGGTTGACGACGGCCTGGACGATGCTGGCGGAGCCGTCGGGCCCGGCGATGTCGTCGACGAAGCAGCGGTCGATCTTGATCTTGTCGAACGGGAAGCGGTGCAGATAGCTCAGCGAGGAATAGCCGGTGCCGAAATCGTCGAGCGCGATACGCACGCCGATGGCGCGGAGCTGGTGCAGGATCGCAAGCGCCGTATCATCGTCACGAATCAGCACCGCTTCGGTGATTTCGAGCTCGAGCCGGCTCGCCGGCAGGTTGGAGGCGGCGAGCGCCGCCATGATCTTCAGCGCCAGCGTGCCGCTCTTGAACTGCACCGGCGAGACGTTGACGGCAAGGCGGATGTCGTCGGGCCAGCCGGCCGCATCCCGGCAGGCGGTCGCCAGCACCCATTCGCCGATCTCGTTGATGAGACCGGTGTCTTCGGCGATCGGGATGAACTCGGCCGGCGAGACCATGCCGCGCTCGGGATGGCGCCAGCGTACCAGCGCCTCGCAGCCGGTGATGCGGTCGTCCTTCAGGCCGAGACAGGGCTGGTAATAGACCTCGAGCTCGCCATGGGCGATGGCGTGGCGCAGGTCGATATCGAGCTGCCGCCGCTCGCGGACCTTGGCATCCATCTCGGGCTCGAAGAAGCGGTAGGTGCGGCGTCCTGCGGATTTGGCGGCGTACATCGCAAGGTCCGCGTTCTTCAGGATCTGGTCCAGCGCCGTGCCGTGTCCCGGCGCCAGCGCGATGCCAATGCTGGCGTCGCTGGTGAGATGATGACCCATGCAGTCGAACGGCGTGCGGATGGCCTGAAAGACCCGGGCGACGAGATCGTTGACCTGGTCCGGCGACGTCACCGCGCTCTGCACGATGGCAAATTCGTCACCGCCGAGCCGCGCCACGAAATCGGTCGGGCCGGCGCAGCGGCTGAGGCTGGTTGCGACCAATTTCAGCAGCTCGTCGCCGACGAGATGGCCGAGCGCGTCGTTGACGCCCTTGAACTCGTCGATGTCGATATAGTGCACCGCGACCTCTTCGCCGTCGGCGATGGCGGCCAGCTCCTGCCTCAGATGCTCGTGGAACATGGCGCGGTTGGGCAGATCGGTCAGCGCGTCGTAATGGGCAAGATGGATGATGCGCTCCTCGATGCGCCGGCGCTCGGTAATGTCCTCGTGCGTCGCCACCCAGCCGCCGTCCGCGAGCGGCTCGTTGAGAACCTGGATCGAGCGGCCGTCCGCGGTGTCCACCACCATGGAATTGCGCACATGGATGTCGCGCAGCACGCGTTCGACATATTGATCGACGTCGCCGGTGAACGAGCCGGTCGTCTTGCGATGGGCGATGATGTCGTGGAAGCTGCAGCCCGGCGTCACCACGGCGGCCGACAGGCCGTACATGTCGATATAGCGCTGGTTGCACACCACGAGCCGGCGGTCCGCGCCGAACAGCAGCAAGCCCTGGGTCATGTTGTTGACGGCGCGGTCGAGGCGTTGCTTCTCCAGCGTCAGCCGCTCCCTGGAGAGGCGGTGCTGCTCCAGAAGCTTGCGCACGATCGCGATCAGAACGCCGGCGATGGCGAGCGCGGAAGAGGCGGCGACCGAGATCAGGATGCCGATCTGCTCACGCCAGTCGGTCAAGGCCGCCGCGCGTGTCGTGGTGGCCATCATCAGGATCGGGAAGTGGGGCAGGGCGTGCGAGGCGATCAGGCGGTCGTCGCCGTCGATCGGGCTCATGAAGCGTCCTGCGAAGTGATCGAGCCCGAAGACCCGCTGCTGCGCGAAGGAACCGGTCTTGAAATTCCGCCCCATCAATTCGCTGGAATGGGGATAGCGGGCGAGCAGCGTGCCGTCACGATGCAGCATCGAGATCGTCGCGCCTTCTCCGAGCACGACGGACTCGAAGAACTTCTCGAAATTGGCAGGCTCGATGCCGCGGCCGACCACGCCCATGAACTCGCCGTTCGGGCCCACGATCTTGCGGACGAGCAGGATGGTCCAGGCGCCGGAGATGCGGCTGTGCAGTGGCTCGATCAGGACATCAGGCGAATAGGGATCGTACTTGAAGGTGCGGAAATAGGCGCGATCGGCGACGTTCACCTTGGGCGCCGGCCATGCCGTCGACGAGTTGATCACGTTGCCGTCGGCATCGATGATGTTGACGCCGCCGATGTAAGGCAGCGCCTCGATCTTCGAACGCAGCATCCGGTGGATGTCCTCACCCGAGAGACGCTTGCGATAGTCTTCCGCGCTGGAAACCCCGATCGCGCGGACGTGGCCGACGAAATCCTTCTGGATGACCGCGAAATCCTGCAATTGCTGATCGAAATGATGGGCCAGCATCAGCACGGTGTTTTCCAGCTCGCGGCCGGAATTGCGCAGCGCGCGTTCGCGGAAATTCTGCGCCATCAGCGTCGCGCCGACGGCAATTGCGGCGATCAGCAGCGCGCCGCCCACGACCAGCCAGCGGATCGGTCCGCTGCGCACGAAGGCCTGGTCAAAGAGGCGACTGCCGTATTTCGTCATCATGTCGATTGTTGCCGCGCACACGCCAGGATCAATTCTTGATCCTCAAGACATCCGTTGGTTTACGGGAACGGTATGGAGGCGAAGTTAGGAAGCGCGGTTAACGCGACATGAATCGCCGCACACAAAAGCGATCGATACGCGGCGTGCAAGCCGTGCAGGAATTGCCGCAAGACACCTGCGATGCCGGTCAGTTCCTGCCGGCTGGATCAAGTTCAACCAAGGCTTAACCATCTAAGGCGTTGGCGATCCTCAAGTCGCCATTGGCACGCGATTTGCGAACATGCCTGCCGACGACACAGTGAGGAGTTGATCATGAAAACCGTTTTGAAGAACTTCATTGCCGACGAATCCGGTGCGACCGCGATCGAATACGGCCTGATCGCCGCCGGCATCGCGCTTGCGATCATCGCCGTGGTCAACAATCTCGGCTCGACGCTGAAGCTGAAATTCGGATCGATCAGCACGTCGCTGAAATAGGCGTGCACCAGAGCGCTTCGAGCGAGTGCTAGGCGCGGTAATGGCCGGACTTGCCGCCGAGCTTCTCGACGAGATGGATGCCCTCGATGCGGACGCCGCGCTCGACTGCCTTGATCATGTCGTAGATCGTGAGGCAGGCGACCGACACGGCCGTGAGCGCCTCCATCTCGACGCCGGTCGGACCTGTCACCTTGACGCTGGCGCGCACGAGACATCCCGGCAATTTCGCGTCCGGCTCGATGTCGACGGTGACCTTGGACAGCGCGAGCGGATGGCAGAGCGGGATCAGCTCGGAGGTGCGCTTCGCGGCCATGATGCCGGCTATGCGCGCGGTGCCGAGCACGTCGCCCTTCTTGGCGTTGCCCGAGACGATCAGATCGAGCGTCGCCCTGGTCATGACGACACGGCCTTCAGCGACCGCGAGCCGCTCGGTCGCGGGCTTGGCCGAGACGTCCACCATCCGCGCTTCGCCGGAGGCGCCGATATGGGTGAGGGCAGGCCCGGCCTTGGTCTTCGATGGCTTGGTCGTGGAAGCCTTGCGCGCCATGTCAGCGCGTACCGGTCGCGCGCGCGCCGGTCTCGCGCGCGAGCAGCGTGCGCGTGGCCGCGGTGACGTCGGCCTGCCGCATCAGGCTCTCGCCGACCAGGAAGGTCGACATGCCGACGCGCTCGAGCCGGGCGAGATCAGCCGGGGTGAAGATGCCGCTTTCGCCGACCATCAGCCGCCCCTCGGGGATCAGCGGCGCCAGCGTCTCGCTGGTCGCGAGCGTGGTCTCGAAGGTGCGCAAATTGCGGTTGTTCACGCCGATCATCGGCGAACGCAGTTTTAGCGCGCGGTCGAGCTCGGCGCGGTCGTGGATCTCGATCAGCACATCCATGCCGTACGCGAGGGCCGCGTCTTCGAGGTCCTTGGCGGTGGCGTCGTCGAGCGCGGCCATGATGATCAGGATGCAGTCGGCGCCATGCGCGCGCGCTTCCGCCACCTGATAGATGTCGAACATGAAATCCTTGCGCAGCACCGGCAGCGAGGTCGCCGCGCGCGCAGCCACCATGAAGTCGAGATGGCCCTGGAACGAGGGCGTGTCGGTCAGCACCGAAAGGCAGGCGGCGCCGCCGGCCTCATAGGCCCTGGCGAGGAGCGGCGGATCGAAATCCGCGCGGATCAATCCCTTCGACGGCGAGGCCTTCTTGACCTCGGCGATCAGCGCGTAGTCGCCGTTGGCATGCTTGGCCCTGATCGCACGCACGAAGCCGCGTGCAGCGGGCTGCGTCTTGGCCTTCGCCTCCACCGCCGACAGCGGCTGCGCGCGCTTGGCGGCGGCGATCTCCTCGCGCTTGTACGCCTCGATCTTGGTCAGGATGTCCGACATGTCAGGCTCAGCCGTTGGAGACCGCGATCAGGTGCTTCAGCCGCGCGTTCGCCGCGCCGCTGTCGAGCGATTTTGCGCCGATCGCAACGCCCTCCTTGAGGTCCTTGGCACGGCCGGCCACGACCAGTGCGGCGGCGGCGTTCATCAGCGCCACGTCGCGGTAGGGGCTCGGCTTGCCGTTGAGCACGCTTTGCAGCGCGATCGCATTGGCGTCGGCGTCGCCGCCCTTGAGCGCACCGGTCTCGCAGCGCGAGAGCCCGGCTTCCTCCGGTGTCACTTCGAAATTCTTGATCTCGCCATTGTGGAGCGCGGACACGAAGGTCGGGCCGGTGAGGGTGATCTCGTCGAGACCGTCGGAGCCGTGCACCACCCAGGCGGATTCGGAGCCGAGGTTCTTGAGCACCTGCGCCAGCGGTTGCACCCATTGCCTGGAGAACACGCCGACCATCTGCCGCTTCACGCCGGCCGGGTTGGACAGAGGGCCGAGCAGGTTGAAGATGGTGCGCGTGGCGAGCTCGACCCGCGTCGGGCCGACGTTCTTCATGGCGGGATGGTGGGCGGGAGCGAACATGAAGCCGATGCCGCATTCACGTACGCAGCGCCCGACTTGCTCCGGCTTGAGGTCGATCTTCACCCCGAGCGAAGCCAGCACGTCGGCAGCGCCCGAGCGCGACGACAGCGCGCGGTTGCCGTGCTTGGCCACCGGCACGCCGGCGCCTGCAACGATGAAGGAGGCGCAGGTCGAGACGTTGACCGAGCCGGAGCCGTCGCCGCCGGTGCCGACGATGTCGACGGCGTCGGGCGGCGCCGTCACGGTCAGCATCTTGGAGCGCATCGCCGCGACCGCGCCGGTGATCTCGTCCACGGTCTCGCCGCGCACCCGCAGCGCCATCAACAGGCCGCCCATCTGCGAGGGCGTAGCCTCGCCCGACATCATGGCGTCGAAGGCGGAAGCGGCTTCGTCACGCGACAGGCTGGCGCCGGTCGCCACTTTTCCAATGATCGATTTCAGGTCGTCCATCGCGTGCTTTCAACTCACTGGTTCGCGCCGGTCACCTGCGCGAAGGCGGCCTGATTAATGGTGGTCCCGATGTCGGTTTCAAGCTTGTTGACGTAGGCGGCGACCTGCTCCTCGATCTGGGCACGGTCGAGGCTGTCCTTCAGCTTCTTGACCGCGTCGGAGGCGGCATCGACCGCGGGATCGATGATGTCGGTGACGCGGAACACGATCACCTCGCTGCCGCCGCTCACGGGCGTCTGTCCGACGCCGTCCTTGACGGTGCGGAATGCGGCCGCCACGACGGTGCCGGGCACGCCGGCGGGCGAGTCGTCGCGCTTGAAGCCGGTCGCGGTCTCGACCTTGGCGCCGATGGCGGCCGCCTCATCCGCGAGCTTGCCGCCCGCTTCGAGCTTCTGCACCATCTCGGTTGCCTTGGCCTTCAGCTTGGTCGCGATCTGGTCCTGGCGCCAGCGCGCCTCGACCTGGTCGCGGACCTCGTCGAGGTTGCGGTCGCGCGACGGCGTGATGGCAATCACGTCATACCAGACATAGCCGCCCTTGAACGAGATCGCGTCGTTGTCGACGCCGACATCGGTGTTGAAGGCCTGCGACACCACGTCGAGGCCCTGCGGGATGTTGGCCACCGGCTGGCCATTCGGGGCGCGGCCGGAGCGGTCGACGGCGTCGATGGTCACGGCGGTGAGGCCGAGCTTCTGCGCCGCGTCGATCACGCTGGAGCCGCCGCCGCGCTCGTCTTCCATCTTGTCGCGGAGTTCGGCGACCTTGACGCGCGCGCGGTCGGCCGCGATCTCGCGCTTGATGTCGCCGGCAAGCTTCGCATAGTCGGCCTCATTGCCCGGCTCGATCTTGTCGACCTTGACGATGGAGGTGCCAAGAGCGCCCTGGACCGGCTGGCTGATCTCACCGGCTGGAAGCGCGAAGGCAGCATTGCCGACCGCAGGGTCGAGCGCCGACTTGGTCACCAGTCCAAGGTCGACGTCGGAGGTGCTCAGCCCGCGCTCCTTGCCGAGATCCTCGAACGACATGCCGCCAGCGAGCCGCTCGCGCGCGGTCTTTGCCTCAGCTTCATTGGGAAACACGATCTGGTGGATCCGGCGCTTCTCAGGCGTGCCGAGCCGGTCCTTGCGCTGCTCGAACAGCTTCTTGGCGTCCTCGTCGGAGACCTCGGTCCATTTGCCGATCTCCTCCGGCGAGATCACGACGAAGGCGATCTTGCGAAATTCGGGCGCGCGGAACTGGACCTTGTGGTCCTCGAAATAGGCGGCGAGCGCCTCGGGCGAGGGCGCGTCGATGGTACCTGCCTGGGCGGTGTCGAGCCTGATGAACTCGATGGAGCGCTGCTCGTTCTGGAAGCGCGTCAGCACATCGATCATGGCCTTCGGCGGCTCGAGGCCAGCGCCGATCGTGCCGGTGATCTGCCGACGCAGCGACACCTTGCGCTGGTCGGCGACGTAGCGCTGCTCGGTGTAGCCGAAATTGCGGATCATGGCCTGGAAGCGGTTTGCATCGAAGTTGCCGCCGACGCCCTTGAAGTTGGGGTCGTTCATGATGACCTGGCGGATCTGCTCGTCGGACTGGCCGAGCCCGAGACGGCGCGCCTCTTCGTCGAGGGCGGCTTCAGCAATGGTCTGCTGCAGCACCTGCCGGTCGAGGCCGAAGGCACGGGCCTGGTCGGGCGTCAGCGGCCGGCCGAACTGGCGGCTGATCTGCTGCAGGCGGTCGGTGTAGATCTGCCGGAACTCGTTCAGCGAGATCTCGGTGCTGCCGATCTTGGCCACGGTGGACTGTCCGAAGCCCTTGAAGATGTCGGCGATGCCCCAAATGCCGAAACTGACGATCAACACGCCCATCACCACGGCCATAATGGTCTTGCCGAGCCAGTTCGATGAGGCCTTGCGCATTCCTCGAAGCATTTGGTCCAACTTGTTTGGTCAGGAGGGGAACGGGAGCGCGTCTTAATGCAGATTCCGCAAAAGCGCGTCACCAAATTGATAGATCATCATAAAGTGGCGGCTTTCCCCCCGCAACCTCAGGTCATGCGACGGCGAGAAGCTGCGGTTAAAAGCCCCAAAGCGTTTTCTGTCAGGAAAACGCGTCAGAACAAGAATCTGGAACTGCGGCAGGTCCTCTGCTAGCGCATGAACAAACCCTCATATCGCTGGAAATTGACATGACCGACGCCATCCGACCGCTGATCGCCGGCAATTGGAAAATGAACGGCCTGAAGGCCCAGGCTGCCGAATTCGACGCCATGCTCAATGGCGCGGCAGATGTGGTCGCCAAGGCCGACCTGCTGGTCTGCCCGCCGGCGACCCTGGTTGCCGCCTTCGCCGAGAAGGCACGCGGCAAGAAACTTGCGGTGGGGGCGCAGGACTGCCATCCGAAGGCATCCGGTGCCCATACCGGCGATATCGCCGCCGAAATGCTGGCGGATGCGGGCGCGACCGCCATTATCGTCGGCCATTCCGAGCGTCGCGCCGATCACGGCGAGGGTGACGCCCTCGTCAGGCAGAAGGCCGAAGCGGCCTGGCGGGCGGGGGTCACGGCGATCGTCTGTATCGGCGAGACGCAAGGCCAGCGCGACGCCGGCCAGACCCTGGACATCCTCCGCGGTCAGCTCCAGGGCTCGCTCCCGGATGCCTCGACCGCCGCCAATCTGGTCGTGGCCTATGAGCCGGTCTGGGCGATCGGCACCGGCCTGACTCCTACGGCCCAGGATGTCGAGCAGATTCATGGGTTTATCCGGGAACTCCTGACCTCCCGGTTCAAGGCCGATGGCGCCAGGATGCGGATCCTCTACGGTGGCTCGGTCAAGCCCTCGAACGCGGCCGAGCTGATGGCCGTGAAGAACGTCAACGGCGCGCTGGTCGGCGGCGCCAGCCTGAAAGCGGCCGATTTCCTTGCCATTGCCAAGGGCTGTCCCTAGCTAACCCAAAGCTTTGGCAGTCCTAAGCTAAGTCTTGGACCGATCGGGGGTGGCAATACCCCCTCCGATCGTGTAACACCGCGCAACTTCAGGAAAGCCCGCGAAGCGCGATCGGCCGCCGTCAGGCGCCGCCCGCTTGTGACGGAAGGACACTATGCAGACCGTTGTCATCGTCATTCACCTCATGATCGTCGCCGTCATGATCGGCGCCGTCCTGCTCCAGAAGTCGGAAGGCGGCGGCCTCGGCATGGGCGGCGGCGCGGGCTTCATGTCCAGCCGCGGCACCGCGAACCTCCTGACGCGGACCACCGCGATTCTGGCTGCGGGCTTCTTCCTGACCAGCATGTTCCTGTCCTGGCACGCGGGCTACAGCCGCGCGCCGTCGTCGATCATCGGCACGCCGGCGTCGCAGGGCCAGCCGGCCGGCGGATCGCCGATCGCGCCGCCGACCTCGGGCGGCATCCTGGATTCGCTGAAGAAGGCCGACGAGCAGCAGCAGGCGCCGGCTCCGACCGGCCCGCAGGTACCGCGCTCGCAATAAAGCAGGGGGGCCATGCAGGGCGGTGGCTACCGTCCTGCATCAACAATCCCCATCAAGGCACTGTCACCACTCTTAGTTCTGGCTCACCCACAGGCCCGCAAAATCTTTGGGGCGGAAGACGAATCGCTTTGGCGAATCGAATTCGAGGGATTAGAGGTTAAGTCCCATGGCGCGGTACATATTCATCACCGGCGGCGTGGTTTCTTCGCTCGGCAAGGGTCTGGCTTCAGCGGCACTCGGTGCCCTGCTGCAGGCCCGGGGCTACAAGGTCCGCCTCCGCAAGCTCGATCCCTATCTCAACCTCGATCCCGGGACGATGTCGCCGTATCAGCACGGCGAAGTGTTCGTGACCGATGACGGCGCGGAGACCGATCTCGACCTCGGTCACTACGAGCGCTTCACCGGCCGGCCGGCGACCAAGGCCGACAACATCACGACGGGGCGCATCTACCAGGACATCATCACCAAGGAGCGCCGCGGCGATTATCTCGGCGCGACCATCCAGGTGGTTCCGCATGTCACCAACGCCATCAAGGAATTCGTCCTCGACGGCAATGACGATTACGATTTCGTGCTGGTCGAGATCGGCGGCACCGTCGGCGACATCGAAGGCCTGCCGTTCTTCGAGGCGATCCGCCAGCTCAAGAACGAGCTGCCGCGCGATCACGCCGTCTATATCCACCTGACGCTGCTGCCGTACATTCCGAGCGCCGGCGAATTGAAGACCAAGCCGACGCAGCACTCCGTGAAGGAGCTGCGCTCGATCGGCATCCAGCCGGACATCCTGCTCTGCCGTACCGATCGCGAGATCCCGAAGGAGGAGCGGCGCAAGCTCGGCCTGTTCTGCAACGTGCGCGAAAGCGCCGTGATCGAAGCGCGCGACGCCGACAGCATCTACGCTGTCCCTGAGGCCTATCACAACGCAGGCCTCGACGACGAAGTGCTTGCCGCCTTCGGCATCGGATCGCGGATCCCGCCGGTGCTCAAGAGCTGGCAGCAGATCAACGAGCGCATCCGCAATCCCGAAGGCAACGTCACCATCGCCATCGTCGGCAAGTACACCGGCATGAAGGATGCGTATAAGTCGCTGATCGAGGCGCTCTCGCATGGCGGCATCGCCAACAAAGTGAAGGTCAATCTCGACTGGATCGAGAGCGAGATCTTCGAGAAGGAAGATCCCGCGCCGTTCCTCGAGCACGTCAACGGCATCCTGGTGCCGGGCGGATTCGGCCAGCGCGGTGCGGAGGGCAAGATCAAGGCGGCGCAGTTCGCACGCGAGCGCGACGTGCCGTATTTCGGCATCTGCTTCGGCATGCAGATGGCGGTGATCGAGGCCGCGCGAAACCTCGTCGGCATCGAGGATGCCAACTCCACCGAGTTCGGCCCGACCAAGGAGCCGCTGGTCGGCCTGATGACGGAATGGCTGCGCGGCAACGAGCTCGAGAAGCGCTCGCAGGCCGGCGATCTCGGCGGCACGATGCGGCTTGGCGCCTATCCCGCCGCGCTCAACCGCGGCAGCCGTGTGTCGCAGGTCTATGGCGGCGCGACCGAGATTTCCGAGCGCCACCGCCACCGCTACGAAGTGAACACCGCCTACAAGGATCGCCTCGAGCAGCATGGCCTGAAATTCTCGGGTCTCTCGCCCGACGGCGTGCTGCCTGAGATCGTCGAGTACGAGGATCACCCCTGGTTCATCGGCGTCCAGTTCCACCCCGAACTGAAGTCGCGGCCGTTCGAGCCGCACCCGCTGTTTGCCTCGTTCATTCAGGCGGCGATGGTGCAGAGCCGGCTGGTGTGATGGTTCAGCGCGCGGCGGAGTAGTCGCACGCGTGATGCATCGGCGCCAGTGCGACCCGCGCTGACGGTTCAGGCGCAAACGATCCCGTGATCAGCTTCATCTGCGGCCGTCGCGTCAGCCTGTAGACGGCCGCTGGCGGCACGTTCAGCAAGGCGCGATCCACCAGCTTTGCGCGCAGGCCGAGCCGATCGAGCATGGGCCGCGGCACCGGGCAGTTCATGCCATAGGTGAACTGGTAGAAGGCGCCACCGGGACGGACATAGCTGAACGCGCCGCTGAGGATCGAGATAACCTTGCGCCTGGACATGTTGAGCAGCGGCAGGCCGCTCACGACCGCGCCCACGGGAGCACCGTCATAGAGGCGCTCGGCCGCGAGCCGCGCCGCGTCCATCCACAGCACGCGCGACCCGGGAAAGCGCATCTGCAGGAGCTTCATGAAGTCGGAGCCGTATTCGATCAGCGTGAGATCCTGCGGCCGGACCCCTCGTTTGAGCAGCTTGTAGGTGAATGCGCCGGTGCCGGGACCGAGCTCGAGAATTGGCCCCGTCGTTGCACTGATCTCGCGCGTGATGAGGTCGGCGAGCGCCGCACCCGATGGTGCGATCGCGCCGACCCGACGCGGGGACGACATCCAGGACAGGAAGAACGAAAGGAAATCGTTGGGCATGCGCACTCCGGCATCTTGGTTTGCACCTCAAAGGAGGTGCGACGGATGCAGTGTCGCGGGAGCGCATTGCGACAGCATTGCGCTATGAGGCGCGAATGCGAATTGAATCAGCTCTGCCGCACTTCCGGCAGCGTCATCCGGAAACAGGCGCCGCCTTCCGGCCCGTCCGCCACCGAGACGTGGCCGCCATGCAGCTGCACGATCTCGCGCACCATGTTGAGGCCGAGGCCTGCACCGCGATCGAGCGGGGTCAGCCGATAGAACGGCTCGAAGATCTGCTCGCGCTGATCGGCGGGAATGCCGGCGCCTTCATCGGTGACCTCGATGCACGCAGGGCCGCTGACGCGAATCCCGATCGTGCCGCGGCGCGGGCCATGCTGGATCGCATTCTGCACGAGATTGGTCAGTGCGCGTTCCAGCGCCGCCGCATCGCCGATCGTCTCGACCGGTGTCGCCGGCGCATCGAGCGCCAGCTCGTAACCGGCGGCGATCGCCAGCGGGGCGAGGTCCGCGGCGACGCTTTGCGCAACGGCGGCGAGATTGACGCGCGTGAAGGGATGGCCGCAGCGATCGAGCCGCTGGATATCGAGCAATTGCTCGGCAAGCGTCGCAAGCCGCGCGGCATCCTCCAGCAGGCGGGTCTTGTCCGGACCGGGGCTAAGCGACTCCAGCCGCGTGTTCAGGATCGCGATCGGCGTGCGCAGCTCATGTGCGGCGTCCGCGACGAAGCGCTTGTGGCGGGCATAGCCCTGGTCGAGCCGCGCCAGCGCATCGTTGATCGCGGTCACCAGCGGCACGACCTCCAGCGGGATGCGCTCGACGGGGAGCCGCGCGCCGCGCTGGTGGATATCGATGCGTCGCGCCTCGTTCGCCGCGGTATCGAGCCCCCTGAACGCGCGCTGCACGATCATCGGCGTCGCGATGAACGTTGCCGTTCCCATCAGGAGCAGGCCGGGCAGGGCGATGCCGAGGAACGCAAGGGATGTCGTGAACAGCGCCTTGGCGCCGGTCAGACGTCCTTGTGTCGCCGTGATGATCTGCACATTGCCCGCATCGGTGTCGACCCGCTTCAGCCGCGCAGCCGGCTTGCGCGGATCGTCCTCGAACAGTTGCCAGCCGAGCCGCGCCTGGCTGATCTGGTCGAGGCCGCTGCCGATCGCGGCGAATTCTGCCGGCACGTTGCCTTCGCTGAGCGAATGTCCCTGCTTGTCGCGGACCAGGAACCAGAGGTCGGGTGTCTCGTTGCGCAATTGCTGCAGCTCGGCGGTCGGTCGCAAGATCAGTCCGCCTTGCGCCTCGCGCGCGAGCGCGCGCTGGACGACATCGATGACGCGGTCCTCGTCGCGCTCGGCCAGCACGAAGCCGGAGGCGCACAGCCCGGCCAGGACGACCGCAACCAGCGCGACCAGGATCGCGGCCTGGAGCGAGAGCAGGCGCCAGCTCAAGCGCGAGCGCAGGCAATAGGGATCGTCGTGTTTGCTCATTTAGCTTCTTCAGGCTGGCAGTTTCTTGAGGAGATAGCCGACGCCGCGAATGCCGTGGATCTCGATGCCCGCGTCGGCGTCCGCGAGCTTGCGCCGCAGACGCGAGACATGCGTGTCGAGCGCGTTGGACTGGATCTCGTCGTCGAAATTGTAGACCGCCGCTTCCAGTGCCGAGCGCAGCACGGTCCGGCCCATGCGGCGGACCAGGGCTTCGAGCACCAGCAGCTCGCGGCGGGGCAGCTCGAACGGCGCGCCGTCGATGCTGGCTTCGCGATGACCGAGGTCGAAGGCGAGGCGGCCGGCACGGATGATTTCGGGGGAGAGGCCCGCGGGCCGCCGCAGCACGGCGCGCAGCCGCGCCAGCAGCTCCTCGACCGCAAACGGTTTTGCCAGATAGTCATCGGCGCCGCCGTCGAGCCCGGCGATGCGGTCGGCGAGCTCGCCGCGCGCAGTCAGGACGATGATCGGCACGCCGTCGGCGCGCGCGCGGAGCTTTGGGATCAGAGCGAGGCCATCGCCGTCAGGAAGCTGGCGGTCGAGCAGGACGGCGGCATGGACGTCGGCCGAAATGGCCTCCTCCGCCTCGGCCAGCGTCGGCGCATGGTCCACCACCATGTCGTAGCGCTTCAGCGCCGAGGCCAGCGCGCAGGCCATTTCCGCTTCATCTTCGACCAGCAAAATCCGCATGTGACAGGCACCTGAACCGCAACTGAGCCTTTCTAGCGGCCCGATCATTGCGGCAGCATTGCGGGAGTCTGGCGCAGCGCCGGGAGCTCAAGCCATGCGCAGAACGCCACAGGGGCAGCCGGGCGGGGCTCAAGACGCCGTGGGGGCCAGCCGCTATAACCGCCGGGCCTGTTCAGGGAGGAACATGAATGATCTACGAAATGCGTCAGTATCGCTGCGTGCCGGGCCGCCTGCCGGCGCTCTTGAAGCGGTTCGAGACGGTGACGCTGAAGCTGTGGGAGAAGCACGGCATCAGGCAGGCCGGGTTCTTCACCACGCTGATCGGCGAATCCAACCAGGAGCTCACCTATTTCCTGGCCTGGGAGTCACTCGCCGAACGCGAGACGAAGTGGGGCAAGTTTATGACCGATCCGGACTGGATGAAAGCGCGCGCCGAGAGCGAAGCGGACGGCCAGATCGTCGGCAATATCGTCAGCCAGCTCCTGACGCCGACTGCCTTCTCGGCGGTGAAGTAGGAACCTGTCACTGCAAGGGCGGCGCCGGGAGCCCCGGCGCAACCCTGATATTCGGATGGCCCGGGCCGAATAGGGTTGATCCGACCCTCGTGGCGGCTATGGTCGCGCCGAAACGAGGGATTTGCCTTGAGCTCTTCGAATTCAGCTGCGCCGGTCGTGACCATTGGCCGGGTCAAGTTCGGCAATGATCTGCCGATTTCGATCATTGCAGGACCCTGCCAGCTCGAAAGCCGCCAGCATGCTCTGGAGGTGGCCTCCGCGCTGAAGGAGATCGCGGCGCGGCTTAACATCGGCCTCGTCTACAAGACCTCGTTCGACAAGGCCAACCGTACCAGCGCCTCGGCGGCGCGCGGGCTGGGCCTCGCGCAGTCGCTGCCGATCTTCGCCGAAATTCGATCCTCGCTCGGCCTGCCTGTTCTGACCGACGTGCACGAGGCCACGCAATGCGCCGAGGTGGCGCAGGCGGTGGACATCCTGCAGATCCCGGCCTTCCTGTGCCGGCAGACCGATCTGCTGCTGGCGGCGGCCGCGACCGGCAAGGTGGTCAACGTCAAGAAGGGGCAGTTCCTGGCACCCTGGGACATGGCGAACGTCGTGACCAAGATCACCAGCGCCGACAATCCCAACGTGCTCGTCACCGAGCGCGGTGCGTCCTTCGGCTACAACACGCTGGTCTCCGACATGCGCGCGCTGCCGATCCTGGCGCGCACCACTGGCGCGCCCGTGATCTTCGACGCCACCCATTCGGTGCAGCAGCCGGGCGGGAAGGGCACGTCCTCCGGCGGCGAGCGCGAATTCGTGCCGGTGCTGGCGCGCGCGGCAGTCGCGGTCGGCGTTGCCGGCGTCTTCATCGAGACCCATCCCGATCCCGATCGCGCGCCCTCCGACGGTCCCAACATGGTGCCGCTGCGCGAGTTCGAGGGACTGGTCGCCCGGCTGATGGCGTTCGACGCGCTGGCCAAGAGTACGTCAAAGAGCGCGTCAAAGGGCACCACGCGCTGATGCACCAGCCTGTGACCAGGCCGTCGTCCGACCAGAAATTTCCGCCCGCGATCAACATCATTGCGCTCGCCGGTTTCTCGGCCGCACTGTCGACGCGTGCGCTCGATCCCGTCCTGCCGCATGTCGCGGATGATTTCGCGATCAGCATCACGACGGCCGCGAGCATCGCAGCCGGTTTCGCCTTGATCTACGCGCTGGTGCAGCCAGCGATCGGAGCGGCCGCCGATCTGTTCGGCAAGGCGCGATTGATGACAGCGTGCCTGGCGCTGCTCGGCGTCGCCTGCATCCTGGGCGCGCTCGCCACCTCTTTCACCGGGTTGTTCGCAAGCCGCATCCTCGCCGGCATCGCCGCGGGCGGCGTGTTTCCGGTCGCGCTCGGCCTCACCTCCGACCTCGTTGCGCCCGCCAAGCGGCAGGTTGCGATCGGACGCACGATGGCGGGCTCGATGACCGGCAATCTGCTCGGCTCATCCGCCAGCGGAATCATTGGCGATTTCATCGGCTGGCGCGGCGTGCTCGTGATCCTCGGTGTGCTTGGCCTGATTGCGGCCGTGGCGGTTGCGGCAGGCTTTCGCGGTGTTCCGTTGACGGCGCCTCCGAAGACCAACCTGAAGACCTTGCGGCAGGGCTACCGCACCATCTTTGCCAATCCGAACACGCGCTTCTGCTACTCGGCCGTGTTCATCGAGGGCTGCTGCGTGCTTGGCCTGTTTCCCTTCATCGCCGCGTTCCTGTTCGATCTCGGCGAGAAATCGCTCTCAATCGCGGGTATCGTGATTGCGGGGTTTGCGGTCGGCGGGTTGCTTTACACCCTCACCGTATCGCGCATGCTGCCGCGGCTCGGCGTCAAGGGCATGATGATCGCGGGGGCGAGCATCGTGGGGCTGCAGCTCTGTGCGCTCGCTTTTGGTTTCGGCTGGAAACTGCAATTCGTCAGCATGCTGCTGATGGGCTGGGGCTTCTACATGATCCATGGCTGCTTGCAGGTGTTCGCCAGCGAGCTGTCGATCGGCGCGCGGGCGACCGCCATGTCGCTGCATTCGTTCTTCTTCTTCATGGGGCAGACGGTCGGGCCGCTCGCCTACGGCTTCGGCCTCCACCATGCCGGCAAGGAGCCGACCCTGCTCGCCAGCGCCGCGATCATGGTGGTGCTGGGCCTCGCCTGCGCGCGGCTGCTCAAGCAGCGGGCGCCCACCGACGCGCGCTGAAGTCCATTCGGTGACCTAAGCGGGGCGACGTCCCTCATCATGACACCACTGCCAGCGTATGCATGGCACGCGAATTGCTTTGATTTTGGGCAAATCGAGGTGTGAGATCGTGGACGCCCAGACCAGCCGTTCCGCCAGCGCAGCCAGCTCGCCCCGCTTGACCGGGTATCTCACCAAGCCACCGCTGCGGCGTTTCCTGACAGATTGCCACGCCGAATTCCGGACCGACAATTCCGGCGAGCTCGCCGACTACATCCCCGAGCTGAAGCGCGCCAATCCCGATCATTTCGGCATCGCGCTCGTCACCATCGACGGCCATGTCTACGAGGTCGGCGACAGCGACGTTCCGTTCACGATCCAGTCGGTGTCCAAAGCCTTCGTCTTCGCGCTGGCGCTGGAGATGGTCGGTGAGGAGCGCGTCGCGGCCACCATCGGCGTCGAGCCGAGCGGTGAAGCCTTCAACTCGATCCGGCTCACCAACGACAACCGTCCTTTCAATCCCATGGTCAATGCCGGCGCGATCGCCTGCTCGGGCCTGATCTATGAGGTGGACGGGAAAGGCGCTTTCGAGCGCGTCCGCGCCAAGCTCAGCCAGTTCGCCGGCCGCGAGCTCGGCGTCGACGAGGCCGTGCATGCCTCGGAGACCGCGACCGGCAACCGCAACCGCGCGATTGCCTGGCTGCTGCGGAACTATGCGGTGCTGCCCGACGACGTCGATGCCGTGCTCGACGTCTACTTCCGCCAATGCGCGATCCTGGTCACCGCGCGCGACCTCGCCGTGATGGCGGCAACGCTCGCCAACCGCGGCATCAATCCGGTTACGGGCGTTCAGGTCATCACGCCGAACATCGTCGCGCGCACGCTGTCGGTGATGACGAGCTCGGGCATGTACGATTATGCCGGCGAGTGGACCTATCGCGTCGGCATCCCCGCCAAGAGCGGCGTCGGCGGCGGCATCGTCGCGGCGCTGCCCTCGCAGCTCGGGCTCGGCACCTTCTCGCCGCTGCTCGACAATCATTTCAACAGCGTGCGCGGCCTGAAGGTCTGCGAGGCGCTGTCGGCGCGGTTCGACCTGCACATGCTCAACCGCAACGCGGACGTGCGCACCAGTATCATGGCGGACTACGACGTCTACGGCATCTCTTCCCGCCGCAGCCGCCAGCCGCACGAGCAGCAGATCCTCGATGAGCGCCACAGCGACATCCGCGTGCTCGAGCTGGTCGGTGCGATGAATTTCGGCACGATCGACTACGTCACACGAAGGCTCACCAACGAGCCGCCGAACGCGCCGCTGCTGATCATCGATTTCCGCCGCGTCCCCGACATCACCGCGGCCGGCGCGGAGCTGCTCGGCGAGACACTGACTGCGCTCGGCAATGCCGGCGTCACCGCCATTCTGTCCGGCTTCGAGGAGAGCTCCGCGGTGTGGAGTGCGATCGCCGCGCGCACGGCCGAGCCGCGCCGGCTGCGCCACTTCGCGCTGCTCGATGATGCCGTCGAGTGGGCCGAGGACCAGGTGATCTATCGCTTCGGCGGCTTCACCGACGTCAAGGAGAGCGCGCATCTCGGCGAGCAGGCGCTGCTCGCCGAACTCGACGCGGAGGAGATCGCCGAGATCGTCAAGCTCTCGACCACGCGGCACTACGCGGCCGGCCAGCGCATCATCGCCAGCGGCGAGCCTGCCAATTCGCTGTTCTTTCTCCAGAGCGGCATGGTCAGCGTGAAGCTGCCGAGCGGCGTGCGGCTCGCCTCGCTCGGCCCCGGCATGGAGTTCGGCGAGATGGCGATCCTGGAGCAAAGCCGCAGCGCCGACGTTCTCGCCGATACGCCCGTCACCTGCCTCGAACTGCCGCTCGACAGCTTTGCCGACTACCGCCGCCTGCACCCGGAGACGTCGCTGAAGATCATGCGCAACCTCGCCGCGATCCTGGCGCGGCGGCTGGTTGCGGCCAACGCGAAGGTCGATCTGCTCAGCGCATATTAGGGCGCACCGAGAGCTGCGCTATTTCGTTCCAACAGCCGGGATCGGCTCCATCCCGCTCGCGACGATCGCTTCGCGCGCGGCGGGGGAGGCGAGGAAGTTGATCAAGGCGCGGCCAGCCTCGGGCTCCTTCGATCCGGTCGCAATCCCGGCCGAGAAGATCGTGATCTTCTGCAATTCGTTCGGCAGGGGACCTACGATATCGATGCCCTTCACGGGCTTCAGTTCGCTGATCTGCTGAAAGCCGAGCTCGGCCTCGCCGTGCGCGACGATTTCGCCGACGGGCGTTGCCGGAATCTTGCGCGCCTTGTCCTTCATGATTTCGGCGATGCCGAGCTTGTCGAACATCTCGGTCGAGACGTAGACGCCGCTGGCGCTGTCGGAATAGGCGATCGTCTTCGCCGCCAGCAGCGCGCGCTTGACCGCCTCGACCGAGCTGATGTCCGGCCTCGGCGCGCCCGATTTGACGGCGATCCCGATCGGCGATTTGGTGAGATCGACCTGGCTGCCGGCAACGACCTTGCCCTTGCTCGCGAGGTCGTTGAGGGCATAGCCCACCATGATCAGGACGTCGGCCGGTTCGCCGCGCTCGAGCCGCACGGGAATCGCGTTGGTGGTGGTCCCCATCGACGGCCCATATTCCGTCAGCACCTTGTTGCCGGTGGCTTTCTCGAACTCCGGCACGAGCGCCTTGTAGGCCGCCGTCAATCCACCCGAGATCATCACCCGGACTTCGGCAGCATCGGAGGCGCCGGTAAGCCACAGGGCGCCCAGAACGCCCAGGGCGACGTTGCGGACTGTTGCTGACATCGTTTTCATTGTTGTTCTTCTCCTGTTAGCCCCGCCCGCGATAGGGCGCGACGCCTTGCTCGGGCACCCACAGGCCCTTCGGCACGCGGCCGGTCTGCCAGAACACGTCGATCGGGATGCCGCCGCGCGGGTACCAGTAGCCGCCGATGCGGAGCCATTTCGGCTTGATCTCGCTCGCGATGCGCTTTCCGATCATCACGGTGCAATCCTCGTGGAAGGCGCCGTGGTTGCGAAAGCTCGCGATGTAGAGTTTCAGCGACTTCGACTCCAGCAGCCATTGGCCCGGCGCGTAGTCGATCATCAGATGCGCGAAATCCGGCTGGCCCGTGACCGGGCAGAGCGAGGTGAATTCCGGCGCGGTGAAGCGCACCAGATAGTCCGTGTCCTTTTGCGGATTGGGCACGCGGTCGAGCTGGGCTTCTTCCGGCGTGTGCGGCCATTCGACCGCACGGCCGAGCTGGAGGGATTTTTTCGCCATCGTCGTCACATCCTTTTACGGATGTCGGGATGGACGCAATCGCGGCCGTCGTCAACCCGAGGCGATCGTCTGGATCATGACGATCCGGTCGTTACCGGACTCGCAGCCCCACAGCTCGCCCGGGCGGCCGTCGAGCTGACGGATATTGGCGTTGGCCTTGTCGCTGGCGAAGACGTTGAACTTCTCAGTGGCGGGATCGAAACGCACGATGGCATTGGCCGAAAAATCCGTCAGCCACACCTTGTCCCTGTCGTCGACATAGACCGCGTAGGCGCGGGGACGCTCGCCCGGCAGCTTCCATGTCTTCCAGGATCCGTCAGCGGGATCGTGCACGGAGACGTGGCCGCTGTTCCACTCGCTGACCCAGATCCGGCCCTTCGAATCCGACCAGACCCGCCGCGCACCCTGGTTCGGTGTCGGCGGCTCGACGACATGGGCGTTGCCCGTCGCAAGGTCGATCCTGGCGATATGGCTGCCGGCGAGCGAGGCATACCAGACATCGCCCTTAGGCGTCACGGTGATGCCGTAGGGTCCGATGCCCTTCGGTGCCCTGAACACGTCCATCTCGCCCGACTTCGGTGCGAGGCGGCCGTAATATCCAGACAAGCCCGTGAACCAGTAGATACCAGTCTTGTCGAACACGCCGGTGTTGAGATTGGCGGAGGCGAACTTTTCCGGCAGGCGGAACAGCGTGACCTTGAGATCGCCGGGATCGACCCGCGCGATCGCGTTCTGGCCGCCTTCGGTGATCCAGGGGGCGCCGTCGGGGCCCATCGTCACGCCGTGCGGGGCAGCGCCCTGGCCGAGGCTGACCGTCTTGAAACTGCCATCCCGGGGATCGAGCCTGCCGAGCAGGCCCTTGCCTTGGGCCGTGAACCAGATCGTGCCGTCAGGGGCGGGCGTGAGATCGTGCAGGCCAATGCCGGTGCTGATCGGGAAATATTTCGTCCGGAACGGGGGCTCCTGCGCAAGACTTGGGCGGGCGGCAAGGACGACGGCGCTCGAAGCAAGAAACTGGCGGCGATTCATGGCGTTACCTCGGCTTCTTGGAATTGAGGATGGACGCGCAGACCCGGCGTTCTCAAGTTTAGTCCTGGGTGCTTCACGCGTCAGCCGAAGCCGGGCGCCCAAGCGTTCACATTTGCTTGCGGCCCGTGTAAGACCCGCGGCACCGATCAGCCCTAACGAACGGAAGTGCACATCATGACCGCCATCATCGACATCATCGGCCGCGAAATTCTCGATAGCCGGGGCAATCCCACCGTCGAGGTCGACGTCGTGCTGGAAGATGGCGCGCTCGGCCGCGCCGCCGTGCCCTCTGGCGCCTCGACGGGTGCCCATGAGGCGGTGGAACTGCGCGATGGCGACAAGGCCCGCTATCTCGGCAAGGGCGTCACCAAGGCGGTCGGCGCCGTCAACGGCGAGATCTTCGAGGCCCTGAGCGGCCTCGACGTCGAGCAGCAGGCCCAGATCGACCAGATCATGATCGAGCTCGACGGTACGCCGAACAAGAGCCGGCTCGGCGCCAATGCCATCCTCGGCGTCTCGCTGGCCTGCGCCAAGGCGGCCGCGAACTCGCTCGACATGCCGCTCTACCGCTACGTCGGCGGCACCTCGGCGCGGCTGCTGCCGGTGCCGATGATGAACATCATCAATGGCGGCGTGCATGCCGACAACCCGATCGACTTCCAGGAATTCATGATCCTTCCGGTCGGCGCGTCCTCTTTCGCCGAAGGCCTGCGCTACGGCGCGGAGGTGTTCCACACGCTGAAGTCGGAGCTCAAGAAAGCCGGCCACAACACCAATGTCGGCGACGAGGGCGGCTTTGCCCCGAACCTGCCGTCGGCGGACGCCGCGCTCGAGTTCGTCATGAACGCGATCGGCAAGGCCGGCTTCAAGGCGGGCAACGACATCGTGCTCGGCCTCGACTGCGCCTCGACCGAGTTCTTCAAGGACGGCAAGTACGTCTATGAAGGCGAGGGCAAGACCCGCTCGATCTCCGAGCAGGCCAAGTATCTCGGCGATCTCGTCTCGCGCTATCCGATCGTGACCATCGAGGACGGCATGTCGGAAGACGACATGGATGGCTGGAAGGAGCTCACCGACCTCATCGGCAAGAAGTGCCAGCTCGTCGGCGACGACCTCTTCGTCACCAACGTCAAGCGCCTCGCCGAAGGCATCAAGGCCGGCCGCGCCAACTCGATCCTGATCAAGGTCAACCAGATCGGCACGCTGACCGAGACGCTGGCCGCCGTCGAGATGGCGCACAAGTCGGGCTACACCTCGGTGATGTCGCACCGCTCCGGCGAGACCGAGGATTCCACCATCGCCGACCTCGCGGTCGCCACCAATTGCGGTCAGATCAAGACCGGCTCCCTTGCGCGTTCCGATCGCACCGCCAAATACAACCAGCTCCTGCGCATCGAGCAGCAGCTCGGCAAGCAGGCGCTCTACGGCGGCAAGGCGGCACTGAAGGCGCTGGCATAAGCCAGCGTCACCGCGCGAAAGCACGAAAAACAGGGACAGGGGAGGATCGACATGAGCGACGGCAAGACCGGACTGCAACTGCGTTCGCTGATCAAGAAGAGCGGTGAGCTCGAGATCTCGCTGATCGACGTGCCGACCCCCGAGCCTGCGGACGACGAAGTCGTCGTCCGCGTCGAGGCGGCGCCGATCAACCCGTCCGACCTCGGCCTGCTCGTCGGCGCCGCCGACATGAGCACGGCCAGGGCCTCGGGCACGAAGCAGGCGCCGGTCATCACCGCAACTGTCCCGCAAGGCGCGATGCGCGCGATGGGGGCGCGCCTCGACCAGTCCCTGCCGGTCGGCAATGAAGGTGCCGGCGTCGTCATCAAGACGGGCTCGTCGGACGCTGCGAAGGCCCTGATGGGCAAGACGGTCGCGATGATCGGCGGCGCCATGTATTCGCAGTACCGGACGATGAAGGTCAGGGATTGCCAGCCGCTGCCCGAGGGCACCACGGCGGCGGAGGGCGCGTCCTGGTTCGTCAATCCGCTCACTGCGCTTGGCATGACCGAGACCATGCGGCGCGAGGGCCACAAGGCCCTGGTGCACACCGCGGCCGCCTCCAATCTCGGCCAGATGCTGAACAAGATCTGCCTCGCCGACGGCATCGCTCTGGTGAACATCGTGCGCAGCCAGGAGCAGGCGGAGATCCTGAAGAAGATCGGCGCCAAATACGTCGTCGATTCCAGCAAGCCGACCTTCCTGGACGATCTCACCAATGCGCTGGTCGAGACCGGCGCCACCATCGCCTTCGACGCCATCGGTGGCGGCAAGCTTGCCGGCGACATCCTCAACTGCATGGAAGTCGCGATCAACAAGACCGCCAAGGAATACAGCCGCTACGGCTCCAGCGTGCACAAGCAGGTCTATGTCTATGGCGCGCTCGATATCCGTCCGATCGAGCTGCCGCGCGGCTTCGGCATGGCCTGGGGCGTCGGCGGCTGGCTCTTGACCCCGTTCCTCCAGAAGATCGGTCCGGCCGATATCGGACGGCTGCGCCAGCGCGTCGTGAATGAACTGAAGACCACCTTCGCCAGCCATTACACCAAGGTGGTGTCGCTTCCCGAGGCGCTCGATCCCGCCAACATCGCGGCCTACGCCAAACGCGCCACCGGCGAAAAATTCCTCATCAACCCAAATAAATAATCGTGATCCGCAGCGACGGATCACCGAAAGAAGGTCTTGCCTTCTGAGCGAGGCGGGGGATTATTCCCGCCGCCGTTGAAAGCGGAAAAACCGCAAAGGCGCTCAGAAGGGGACTTCATTCCATGGCTGATCTCAATCGTCGTCACCTGCTCGCAGGCGTCGCCGCCGTCAGCGCGGCTGCCGCCACCGGACTTCGCCCGACCGTTGCCAATGCCTCATTGCCGCAAGCCGGGACCCAGGCGCCGGGCTTCTATCGCTACAAGGTCGGCAGCTACGAGTGCACCTCGATCAACGACGGCGCGCGCACCTTCCCGATGCCCGACAAGTTCGTCGTCAATGTGCCGAAGGAGGAAGCTGCGGCCGCCGGCGAAGCCGCCTACATGCCCAAGGGCATGGTCACGGTGCCGTTCAATCCGCAGCTCATCAACACCGGCTCCAAGCTGGTGCTGATCGACACCGGCAACGGCGTCGCCAATCTCGAGCCGAGCAAGGGCGCCGTCGGCCGCACCCTGCAAAACCTTGCCGCCGCTGGCGTCGACCCGAAGAGCATCGACGTCGTGCTGCTGTCGCATCTGCATCCTGACCACACCAACGGCATCCGTCTCGCCGACGGAGCGCTCGCGTTCCCGAACGCCGAGATCATGGTGCCGGGCAAGGACTGGGAGTTCTGGACCAGCGAGGACAACGCCGCCAAGGCTGAGTCCAATCCGATGATGAAGAACTACTTCGCCAACGTGAAGAAGACCTTCGCCGGGCTCGAGTCCAAGGTCACCAAGTACGAGTGGGGCAAGGAGGTCGCGCCCGGCATCACCTCGATCGCGACGCCGGGCCATACGCCGGGCCACACCTCGTTCGCGGTCGCCTCGGGCGATGCGAAGGTGCTGATCCAGTCCGACGTCACCAACATTCCGGAATTTTTCCTGCGCAATCCGGACTGGCACGTGATGTTCGACACCGACGCTGCGATGGCGCAGGCGACGCGCCACAAGTTCTACGACATGGCGGTGGCGGAGAAGGCCAAGGTGATCGGCTTCCACTTCACCTTCCCCTCGGTCGGCCACGTCGAGAAGGACGGCGCCAAGTATCGCCTGATCCCGTCGGCCTGGAATCCGACGATCTGATCCGGGCTCGAGGTTTGCGCGAAAGATCGGGCCGCCTCTTGGCGGCCTGATTGTTTTGCAGCGTAGCCCGGATGGAGCGCAGCGTAATCCGGGATCGTGCCATAAGCTACATGGGTCCCGGATTACGCTGCGCTCCATCCGGGCTACGGTAGCCGGGCCTCAACATCTGCTTTCGCGAAACGCAGCGTTTCCAAATCGGACCGGTTCATGCACTTGCATCCATCGATCCGGATCGCTTAAGTGCCGCGCGGCACTTCCCTCAAGGTTTCAAGGACAATCCATGGCCTACAACATCGTCGTTATCGCCGGCAGCCTGCGCAAGGACAGCTTTTCGCTGAAGATCGCCAATGCGCTCGCCAAGCTCGCGCCGGCCTCGCTCAAGCTCGAGGTCATCACGCCGGCGGGCATCTCCCACTTCAATCAGGACCTGGAGGGCGCGCCGCCCGCGGACTGGCTGGCCTTCCGCGACAAGCTGCAGAAGTCGGACGGCGTCATCTTCGTCACCCCCGAATACAACCGCGCCATTCCGGGCGCACTGAAGAACGCCATCGACGTCGCCTCGCGGCCCTATGGCAAGAGCTCGTTCAACGGCAAGCCGGTCGGCATCATCTCGAACTCCCCGGGACCGCTCGGCGGCGTCAGCGCCGCCAAGACGCTGCAGAACATCCTGCCCGGCATTGCCGGCCCGATCATGCAGCAGCCCGAGACCTACCTGAACGCCGTCGGCGATGCCTTCGATGCGGAGGGCAACCTCGCCAAGGACTCGCTCAAGGGTGTGCTGCAGGCCTATATCGATGCCTTCGCCGCCCACGTGGCGAAGCATCACGGCTGAGCAAGCGCTCTCGTCATGGCCGGGCTTGACCCGGCCATGACTACGACACGGGTAGGGTCGGGCGCGTTAGCGCTCCCTTAACCAAGCTGCCCCATCTTCCCGGGATGGTCTCCCGCGCGCGCCTGAAATCGATCCTGACCGGTCTTGCCCTCTATGCGATGGCGGTCGCCATCGTCGGCTATTTCGGCGTCAACGCCTATACCGGCAAATACGGCCTCAACGCGCGCCAGGAGCTCGATCAGGAGATCATCGCGCTGACGAGCGAGCTGGCGCAGCTCAAGCGCGAGCGTGCCAGAAGCGAGCAGCGCGTCTCGCTGCTGCGCACCTCGAGGATCGATCCCGACATGCTGGACGAGCGGGCGCGGTTCCAGCTCGACTACGTCAATCCGCATGACCTCGTTCGGATGATCCCGCAGAAGTAGCGCTTTCCGCGCGTTTCGAAACCGGCATCGAAATCACTCGAAGGTCGCAAGCGACCGCCGCTTTGCCGCCTTGACGGGGCTGCGCCGGCGGGGGCATGGCTTGTGCGGCGCGCTGCCCCCAAAATTGACGAAGATCAATCCGGCCGCGACGGCACGCCTTAAGAATGCCACCCGGAGGAAACGGTGATGAATGGGCAAGCCCCCCAGCATCACGCGGCCCGTGTCGAGGCCGCCATTGCATCAGGCCAGGCGGCTCGTTCCGCGCTCGTGGCCTCCTGGCGTCGTTCCTCCCGATTGCATCATCTAGACCCGTCCGGCCGCGGCCTGCCGAAGCGGCTGACGGAGGTGGAACTCCGCGCGGCGCGCGAGCGCATCGCGCCGCTGCTGGCCGCTGCCCAAGGCGCCATGGACCGGCTCTATCAGGCAGTGGGCGCGGCCGGTTGCTGCGTGCTGCTCGCCGACGGCGAGGGGGTGCCGGTCGACCGTCGCGGCACGCCCGCGGACGATGCGACGTTCCAGTCCTGGGGCCTTTGGACCGGCGCGCTCTGGAGCGAGGAGCACGAGGGCACCAACGGCATCGGCACCTGTGTCGTCGAGCAGCGGCCGCTGACGATCGATCGCGACCAGCATTTCTTCACCCGCAACACGCTCCTGAGCTGCACCGCCGTTCCGATCTACGACCACGAGGCGGCCTTTGCCGGTGTGCTCGACGTCTCCTCCTGCCGCGCCGACCGGACCGACGCGTTTTCCAGCCTGATCGCGCTGGCGGCGGGCGAGGCGGCCAAGCGCATCGAGGCCGACCTGTTCCGCCGCGCCTTCGCCCATGCCCGCATCGTGCTGACGCCGGCCGCGGACGGCCAGTGCGGCGGCCTCGTCGCGGTCGATGCCGACGATCTCGTGATCGGCGCGACCCGCTCCGCCCGGGTCGGACTTGGCATTGGGCTTGGGATCGCGCCCGGCCGCCCGTTGCGGCCGGTGCCCGCGGCCGATCTGCTCGGCGGCGATGTCGCGCATGACCACCTTGCCGGCGGTCAGCGCGCGGTGTTGCAGCGGGCGCTGCTCCGCGCAGGCGGCAATGTCTCCGCCGCCGCCAAGGCCCTCGGCGTCAGCCGCGCCACGCTGCACCGGAAGCTCAAGCGGTTCGAGCTGAATCACTGAGCTCTATCCCTCATGGTGAGGAGACCGCGAAGCGGTCGTCTCGAACCATGCAAGCCCCCACTGCATCTGCAGCCATCCTTCAAGACGCGCGCAAGGGCGCGCTCCTCAGCGATGAGGAATGAGCACGCTGGTGCAGCCATATGACTGTCGCAGAACTGCGACAGGTCCGCTCCGCCATCGCTCGCCCCCGGGCTGACAGAAAACGCCTCCCGCATCATCGTCTGCGCAAGTCGTGAACACGCGACGACAAGCGCAAACAGCAACATCGGGAGTGATCAATGAACAAGGTGGAATTCCTGGGCGTCACCCAGCATCCCTTCGCCGAACGCTATGACAATTTCATCGGCGGCAAGTTCGTCCCGCCGGCTGCCGGCAAGTATTTCGACAATGCCTCGCCGGTGAACGGCCAGATCGTCTGCAAGATCGCGCGCTCCGACGCGCAGGACGTCGAGGCAGCCCTCGACGCTGCGCATGCCGCCAAGGGCGCCTGGGGCCGCGCCAGCGTCGCCGAGCGCGCCGCGATCCTGAACAAGATCGCCGACCGCATGGAAGAGAATCTCGAGCGCCTCGCGGTCGCCGAGACCTGGGACAACGGCAAGCCGATCCGCGAGACCCGTGCCGCCGACCTGCCGCTCGCGATCGATCATTTCCGCTATTTCGCCGGCGTGGTGCGCGCCCAGGAAGGCTCGATCGGCGAGATCGACCACGACACCATCGCCTATCATTTCCACGAGCCGCTCGGCGTGGTCGGCCAGATCATTCCCTGGAACTTCCCGCTGCTGATGGCCTGCTGGAAGCTTGCGCCTGCGCTGGCCGCCGGCAATTGCGTGGTGCTCAAGCCCGCCGAGCAGACCCCGGCCTCGATCATGGTCTGGGCCGAGATCATCGCCGACCTGCTGCCCGCAGGCGTGCTCAACATCGTCAACGGTTTTGGCCTCGAGGCGGGCAAGCCGCTGGCGTCCAGCCCGCGCATCGCCAAGATCGCCTTCACCGGCGAGACCTCGACGGGCCGGCTGATCATGCAATATGCCAGCCAGAACCTCATCCCGGTTACGCTCGAGCTCGGCGGCAAGTCGCCCAACATCTTCTTCAAGGACGTCACCGCCGAGGACGACGACTTCTTCGACAAGGCGATCGAGGGCTTCGTCATGTTCGCGCTGAACCAGGGCGAGGTTTGCACCTGTCCGAGCCGGGCGCTGGTCCACGCCGACATCTACGACCGCTTCATGGAGCGGGCGCTGAAGCGCGTCGCCGCGATCAAGCAGGGCGACCCGCGCGTGGCCGACACCATGATCGGCGCGCAGGCCTCGAGCGAGCAGCTCGCGAAGATCCTCTCCTATATCGACATCGGCAAGCAGGAGGGGGCCAAGGTGCTGGCCGGCGGCGGTCGTGCCGAGCTCGGCGGCGACCTCGCCAGCGGCTTCTACGTCCAGCCGACGGTGTTCGAGGGCCACAACAAGATGCGCATCTTCCAGGAGGAGATCTTCGGCCCGGTCGTCTCGGTCACGACCTTCAAGACCGATGACGAGGCGCTCGCGATCGCCAACGACACGCTCTATGGCCTCGGGGCCGGCGTCTGGAGCCGCGATGCCAACCGCTGCTACCGCTTCGGCCGGGCCATCCAGGCCGGCCGGGTCTGGACCAATTGCTACCATGCCTATCCCGCGCATGCGGCCTTCGGCGGCTACAAGCAGTCGGGCGTCGGTCGCGAGACCCACAAGATGATGCTCGACCACTACCAGCAGACCAAGAATCTGCTGGTCAGCTACAGCCCGAAGAAGCTCGGCTTCTTCTGATCGGCAGGATCTGATCGGAGGAGAGGGCGGCGCCGTTTCGGCGTCGCCCGTTCCAAATGTCGGGACTTGGTTGACCCGGCGTTTCTTGACGTGGCCACGAATCTGCGCGTGCTGTCCCCCGGCAGAGATTTGTTGCCCGATCGGCGCCAAACATTTTGCAATATTACGATCACGTTGCAGTGCGGCATAATGAAAGTCGTGCCATGCCGCCGCGGTGCTTTCCAAGGGCGTTTGACTTGGGTTAGAGAGGGCGAAAGTTTTCTCTGACCCGGAATTCCCATGGCCGCACCCAAGAAAGCCGCCGCAGGCGCTGCACAGGACAAAACCGACGGCGGTTCGCCCCCGGAATTCACGAGGGAGCAGGAGCTCAAGGCGCTCCGCGAGATGCTCCTGATCCGGCGGTTCGAGGAAAAAGCCGGCCAGCTCTACGGCATGGGCGCCATCGGCGGCTTCTGTCATCTCTATATCGGCCAGGAGGCCGTGGTGGTCGGCATGCAGATGGCCCTGAAAGAGGGTGATCAGGTCATCACCGGCTATCGCGACCACGGTCACATGCTTGCGACCGGCATGGATGCCAACGGCGTCATGGCCGAGCTCACGGGACGCCGCGGCGGCTATTCCAAGGGCAAGGGCGGCTCCATGCACATGTTCAGCAAGGAGAAGCACTTCTACGGCGGCCACGGCATCGTCGGCGCGCAGGTTTCGCTTGGCACGGGTCTCGCCTTCGCCAACCACTATCGCGGCAACGGCAATGTCAGCGTCACCTATTTCGGCGACGGTGCGGCCAACCAGGGCCAGGTCTATGAGAGCTTCAACATGGCGGAGCTCTGGAAGCTGCCGGTGATCTACGTCATCGAGAACAACCGCTACGCCATGGGCACCGCGGTCTCGCGCGCCTCCGCCCAGCAGGATTTCTCCAAGCGCGGCGTGTCCTTCAACATCCCCGGCAAGCAGGTCGACGGCATGGACGTCCGCGCCGTCAAGGCCGCGGGTGAGGAGGCGGCAGCCTGGTGCCGCGCCGGCAAGGGCCCCTTCATCCTGGAAATGCAAACCTACCGCTATCGCGGCCACTCGATGTCCGATCCTGCAAAATATCGCACGCGCGAGGAGGTCGAGAAGGTCCGCCACGACCAGGACCCGATCGAGCAGGTGCGCAATCGCCTGCTGGCGGCCAAGGTGAGCGAGGCCGATCTGAAGGCGATCGACGCCGAGGTGCGCGACATCGTCAACGCCTCCGCCGACTTTGCCCAGCATGATCCCGAGCCGGATGCCGCCGAGCTCTGGACCGACGTTTACCGCTGAACGCGCGCAAGCTTTCTTTTGGAGTCGATATGCCAATTCAAGTGCTGATGCCCGCGTTGTCGCCCACCATGGAGAAGGGCAACCTCGCCAAGTGGCTGAAAAAAGAGGGCGAGACGATCAAGTCGGGTGACGTGATCGCCGAGATCGAGACCGACAAGGCGACCATGGAGGTCGAGGCGACCGACGAGGGGACGCTCGGCAAAATCCTGATCCCCGAGGGCACCGCCGATGTCGCAGTGAACACGCCGATCGCGACGATTCTCGCCGATGGTGAGAGCGCGGCTGATCTTGCGAAAGCACCCGCACCGGCCGCGAAGGCTGCCGAGTCCGCGCCGCCCGCCGCTGCTAAGGCCGAGGCGCCTGCGCCAAAGGCTGCGCCCGCCCCGCAGGCCGTCGCCGAACCCGATCCCGAAGTGCCCGCCGGCACCGAGATGGTGACGCAGACCATCCGCGAAGCGCTGCGCGATGCGATGGCCGAAGAGATGCGCCGCGACGCCGACGTCTTCGTGATGGGTGAAGAGGTCGCCGAATATCAGGGCGCCTACAAGGTCACCCAGGGCCTGCTCCAGGAATTCGGCGCCAAGCGCGTCATCGACACCCCGATTACCGAGCACGGCTTTGCCGGTGTCGGCGTCGGCGCCGCCATGACCGGCTTGAAGCCGATCGTCGAGTTCATGACCTTCAACTTCGCCATGCAGGCGATCGACCAGATCATCAACTCCGCGGCCAAGACGCTCTACATGTCCGGTGGCCAGATGGGCTGCTCGATCGTGTTCCGCGGGCCGAATGGTGCCGCTGCGCGCGTCGCGGCCCAGCACAGCCAGGACTATTCGGCCTGGTATTCGAACATCCCGGGCCTCAAGGTCGTCGCGCCGTTCTCGGCCGCCGACTACAAGGGTCTGCTCAAGGCCGCGATCCGCGATCCCAATCCGGTGATCTTCCTCGAGAACGAGGTGCTCTACGGCCATTCCGGCGAAGTGCCGAAGCTCGACGACTTCATCGTTCCGATCGGCAAGGCGCGCATCGTGCGCTCCGGCAGCCACGTCTCCATCATCTCCTGGTCGAACGGCATGACCTATGCGCTCAAGGCCGCCGACGAGCTCGCCAAGGACGGCATCGAAGCCGAGGTGATTGACCTGCGCACGCTGCGCCCGATGGATACCGAGACGATCATCAACTCGGTCAAGAAGACCGGCCGTGCCGTCACGGTGGAAGAGGGCTGGGCCCAGAGCGGCGTCGGCGCCGAGATCGCTGCGCGCATCATGGAGAACGCCTTCGACTATCTGGATGCGCCGGTCGCGCGCGTCTCCGGCAAGGACGTCCCGATGCCCTATGCCTCGAACCTGGAGAAGCTCGCGCTGCCCTCGGCGGCGGAAGTCGTCGAGGCCGCCAAAGCCGTCTGCTACAGGTAGACCATGGCGGGCCCGAAGGAGCAGCCACTACCGCCCGACGTCATGACCCGCGACGACGCGGTCGAGATCCTGCGCGTGTTCGTGCTGGACGGCGGGCTGTCGATGGCGTTCCAGCGTGCGTTCGAGGAGCCCGACATGTGGGGCCTGCTGCTCGTCGATCTCGCCCGCCACGCCGCGCGCGCCTATGCGCGCGAGAGCGAATATACCGAGGAGGACGCGCTGAACCGGATCCTCGACATGTTCCAGGCCGAGATCGAGCGTCCCACGGACACCGGCACCACGACGCCGCGCGGGAAGGGGCACTGAAAGTGGCGATCGAATCCTATCACTTCGACTTCATGCTGGAGGCGATCCGCGAGGCGGAAGCCTCGATCGCGCAGGGCGGCCTGCCGATCGGCGCCGTGCTGACGCGCGACAACAAGATCATCGCCCGCGGTCACAACAACCGCGTCCAAGAAAACAATCCGATCCTTCATGGCGAGATGAGCTGCCTGCGCGAGGCTGGCGCGATCTCGTTCCACGATACCGTCATGTACACGACGTTGTCGCCATGCTCGATGTGCGCGGGCGCGCTCGGGCTGTTCAAGGTGAAGCTGGTGGTGATCGGGGAATCCGTCACCTTCGAGGGATCCAAGGACATTCTCGACAAGTTCGGCATCCCCTGGATCGATCTTGCCGACGACCGCTCCATCACCATGATGAAGAATTGGCGTTCCATCCCTGCCAATGAGCGCCTGTGGCAGGGCGACATCGGCAACTAAACCTGGTCTGTTCGTCTCCGCTGTCGGGGGCGACGTTTTGCAAAGTTCTTCTTGAGGTCAGCATGCCCATCAACATCCTGATGCCCGCTCTCTCGCCGACGATGGAGAAGGGCAACCTCGCCAAGTGGCTGAAGAAGGAAGGCGACAAGGTCAAATCCGGCGACGTCATTGCCGAGATCGAGACCGACAAGGCGACCATGGAGGTCGAGGCGATCGACGAGGGCACGATCGCCAAGATCCTGGTGCCCGAGGGCACGCAGGATGTCCCGGTCAACGACGTCATCGCGGTGCTCGCCGGAGAAGGCGAGGACGTGAAGGCCGCAGGTAGCGCCAAGCCCAGCGCTTCGGCCGCGCCGCCGAAGGCTGCCGAAGCTCCCGCTGCTGCTCCGGCGCCCGCGCCTGCTGCGCCCAAGGTCGCACCGCCGCCTGCCGCCGCAGCTGCGCCGCAGGCCGCCGCACCGGCTGCGCAAAGCAACGGCCATGGCGGCCGCGTGTTCTCCTCGCCGCTGGCTCGCCGCCTCGCGAAGGACGCCGGCATCGACGTTGCGATGGTCACCGGCACCGGTCCGCACGGCCGCGTGGTTGCGCGCGACGTCGAGCAGGCCAAGTCCGGCAAGGGCCTCAAGGCGCCCGCCGCGGCGCCGTCAGGTGCGCCCGCGATCGCGCCGACCATGTCGGACAAGCAGATCCTGTCGCTGTTCGAGCCGGGCTCCTACGACATCGTCCCGCATGACGGCATGCGCCGTACCATCGCGCAGCGCCTGACCGCGTCGATCCAGAACGTCCCGCATTTCTATCTCACCATCGACTGCGACATCGGCAAGCTGCTCGCCGCGCGCGAGGAGATCAACGCCGCCGCACCGAAGGACAAGGAGAAGAAGCCGCTCTACAAGATCTCGGTCAACGACTTCGTCATCAAGGCGATGGCGGTGGCGCTGCAGAAGATCCCGAACTGCAACGTCAGCTGGACCGAAAGCGGTATGGTCAAGCATCACCATTCCGACGTCGGCGTTGCGGTGGCGATGCCCGGCGGCCTGATCACGCCGATCATCCGCAAGGCCGACACCAAGACGCTCTCGACCATCTCCAACGAGATGAAGGATTTTGCCGCGCGCGCCCGCTCGCGCAAGCTGAAGCCCGAGGAATACCAGGGCGGCACCACCGCCGTCTCCAACCTCGGCATGTACGGCATCAGCCACTTCACCGCCGTGATCAACCCGCCGCATGCGACCATTCTCGCGGTCGGCACCAGCGAGGAGCGTCCCGTCGTGCGCGGCGGCAAGATCGAGATCGCGCACATGATGAGCGTGACCCTATCCTGCGATCACCGTGCCATCGACGGCGCGCTCGGCGCCGAGCTGATCGGCGCGTTCAAGCAGCTGATCGAAAACCCCGTCATGATGATGGTCTGACGCGGCGGCAGAGGGCGCAACGTTGCATGTCCGTACCCGCTGGCCATGGATATCGCTGCTGCTTGGAGCCGTCGTCGCGCTCAACCCGGTTGGGCTCGAATTTCTTCACTCTGCGTTCTTTGCCGGCGAGCAACTGGCACGGAACATCGCCCAGCCCATCGTGCTCACCGCGTTGGCCATCACGGTCCTGGCGGTGCTGCTCGAATGGCTGGTGAGGTCTTTTCTGGTCAAGCGCCGCGCCCGCGGCGCCTCTTGAGTTGAACGGGAGCCGCCATGGCCGATACATCCTTCGACGTCATCATCATCGGCTCCGGTCCCGGCGGCTATGTCACCGCGATCCGCGCCGCGCAGCTCGGCTTGAAGACGGCGATCGTCGAAAAATCCTATCTTGGCGGCATCTGCCTGAACTGGGGCTGCATCCCGACCAAGGCGCTGCTGCGCTCGGCCGAGATCTATCATTACATGCAGCATGCCAAGGATTACGGCCTGTCGGCCGAGAAGGTCTCGTTCGATCCGAAGGTCGTGGTGCAGCGCTCGCGCGGCGTCTCGAAGCGGCTCAACGACGGCGTCGGCTTCCTGATGAAGAAGAACAAGGTCAGCGTGATCTGGGGCGCGGCCTCGATCGATGCGCCCGGCAAGGTCACCGTGAAGAAGTCTGACGTCGAGGGCCCGAAGGGCGCGCTGGGCGAGGGGACCTACCAGGCCAAGCACATCATCGTCGCGACCGGCGCGCGGCCGCGCGTGCTGCCCGGGCTCGAGCCCGACAAGAAGCTGATCTGGACCTACTTTGAAGCGATGGTGCCGGAACGGATGCCGAAATCGCTGCTGGTGGTCGGCTCCGGCGCGATCGGCATCGAGTTCGCCTCGTTCTTCCACACCATGGGCTCCGACGTTACCGTGGTCGAGGTGCTGCCGCAGATCCTCCCGGTCGAGGACGCCGAGATCGCCGCCCTTGCCCGCAAGCGCTTCGAGAAGCAGGGCATCAAGATCATGTCCTCGACCAAGGTGACCAAGCTTGAGAAGAAGGCCGACAGCGTCGTCGCCACCATCGACGACGGCAAGGGCAAGCCTGTCACCACCGAGTTCGAGCGCGTGATCTCGGCCGTCGGCGTCGTCGGTAACATCGAAAATCTCGGCCTCGAAAAGCTCGGTGTCAAAACCGACCGCGGCTGCATCGTCATCGACGGCTACGGCAAAACCAACGTTCCCGGCATCTACGCCATCGGCGACGTCGCGGGACCTCCGATGCTTGCGCACAAGGCCGAGCATGAGGGCGTGATCTGCGTCGAGGCGATCAAGGGCCTGCATCCGCATCCCATGGACAAGAACATGATCCCGGGCTGCACCTATTGTCATCCGCAGGTCGCCTCCGTGGGCCTCACCGAAGCCAAGGCCAAGGAGAACGGCCGCGAGATCCGCGTCGGACGCTTCCCCTTCGTCGGCAACGGCAAGGCGATCGCGCTCGGCGAGGACCAGGGCCTCGTCAAGGTCATCTTCGACAAGAAGACCGGTCAGCTGCTTGGCGCCCACATGGTCGGCGCCGAGGTCACCGAGCTGATCCAGGGCTACGTCGTCGCCATGAACCTGGAGACCACGGAAGAAGAGCTGATGCACACGGTGTTCCCGCATCCGACCCTGTCGGAGATGATGAAGGAAGCCGTGCTGGATGCGTATGGACGGGTGTTGAATATCTGAGGGCGCCGCCCTCGCATCTGCCTGTTCCGTCATCCTGACGTGCGAGTTCGGCGGTGCACCGCGCCGCCGAGCGAGCCTCGAAGGATGAGGGCCAAGATGCAGCAGCCGGGCTGTCGCCCTTCGAGGCTCTCCATGTGGCGCGCTGCGCCGCATGGCTCGCACCTCAGGGGGACGGGATAGAGACTGAGAACACGAGAACAAGAACGAGGGAATGAACCCATGCACGACAACGACAACCTCACCATCGAGCGCCCGACCTTTGTCACCCATCTCGAATGCGCGATGGAGGGCGACCACTACGCGGCCGACCAGGTCCACAATCTCTCCAAGGCCGGCAAGCCGCTTCTTGTGCGCTACGACCTCGCCGGCGTGAAGAAGGCGCTGACCAAGGACGCGCTCAGCAACCGGCCCGGCGACATGTGGCGCTACCGCGAGCTGCTGCCGGTGCGCAAATGCAAGGACATCGTCTCGCTCGGCGAAGTCACGACGCCGCTGATCCGGCTGCCGAAGCTCGGCAAGAAGCTCGGCGGCGGCGAGATCATCGTGAAGGACGAGGGGCGCCTGCCGACGGGCTCGTTCAAGGCGCGCGGCCTCGTCATGGCGGTGTCGATGGGCAAGGCGCTCGGCATCAAGCACATGGCGATGCCGACCAACGGCAATGCCGGCGCGGCGCTGGCGGCCTACGCCACCTCCTGCGGCATCAAGACCACGATCTTCTGCCCGGCCGATACGCCCGAGGTGAATGTCAGCGAGATCGAGCTCCAGGGTGCGACCGTCTACCGCGTCAACGGCTATATCGACGATTGTGGCAAGATCGTCGGCGAGGGAAAAGCGAAAGTCGGCTGGTTCGACACCTCGACGCTGAAGGAGCCGTACCGGATCGAAGGCAAGAAGACGATGGGTCTCGAGCTGGCCGAGCAACTCGGCTGGGACGTGCCCGACGTGATCTTCTATCCGACCGGCGGCGGCACCGGCCTGATCGGCATGTGGAAGGCGTTCGACGAGCTGGAGAAGATCGGCTTCATCGGCTCAAAGCGCCCGCGCATGGTCGCGGTGCAGGCCTCCGGCTGCGCACCGATGGTGCGGGCCTATGAAGCCGGCACCGAGCACGCCACGCGCTGGGAGGATGCCCACACCATCGCATCAGGCATCCGCGTGCCGCAGGCGATCGGCGATTTTCTCATTCTGCGCGCGGTGCGCGAGAGCAAGGGCTTTGCCATTGCGGTCGACGACGACAAGATCTCGTCGGCCCTGAACGAGGTCGCGCGCGAGGAGGGGCTGCTGCTCTGTCCCGAGGGCGCGGCCACCTACGCCGCCTACAAGGAGAGCCTTGCCGACGGCCGCGTCAGCAAGACCGATCGCGTGATGCTGTTCAACTGCGCGACCGGCCTGAAATACCCGCTGCCGCCGGTCACCCGCACGCTCGACCGCCACAAGCCGATCGACTACTCGCAGTTCTAAGTACGACCAGACCGCCGGAGCGCGATCATCGCGCTCCGGCGCGTCATTTCGTCTCTTCACGACCGATCCCTCTTCCCGTACGCGGGAAGGGATAAAAAAGAACAAAGACATCGCTGGGGAGAAGACAATGAAGAAGGCCGTCTGGGCCGGACTGATCGGTATTCTCGCTCTTGCAGGCGCAGCGCGCGCCGACGACTATCCTTCGCGCCCTATCACGATCATCGTTCCCTTCGCAGCCGGCGGTCCCTCGGACGCGATGGCGCGCGTGCTCGCGGAGCGGATGCGGGCCTCGCTCGGCCAGCCCCTGGTGATCGAGAACGTCACCGGCGCGGGCGGCTCGATCGGCGTCGGGCGCGCCGCACAATCGCCGCCGGATGGCTACACCATCTCCTTCGGTCATCTCGGCACTCACGTCGCCAACGGCGCCGTCTACAAGCTCAGCTACGATCTCGTCACCGACCTCGAACCCGTGGTGCTGCTGCCGAGCAATCCGATGATCGTGGTCAGCAAGAACGCGGTGCCCGCGACCTCGCTGAAAGAACTGATCGAATGGCTGAAGGCGCGGCCGTCGCCGCCGACTGCCGGCACCGCCGGTGCAGGCTCCGGCAGCCACATCGCCGGCGTCTATTTCGAGAGCGTTTCCGGCATCAAGCTGCAATACGTTCCGTACCGCGGCACCGCGCCTGCGCTGAACGATCTGATCGCCGGCCAGATCGATATCATCGTCGACCAGACCTCCAATTCCATCAACCAGGTCCGCGCCGGCACCATCCGCGCCTATGCCATCACCGACAGCAAGCGCCTCGCGTCCGCGCCCGATATCCCGACCGCGGAGGAGGCTGGCCTGAAAGGCTTCAACATGACGCTGTGGTCGGGAATGTGGGTGCCGAAGGGCACGCCGAAGGAGATCGTGACCAAACTCAATGCCGCGGCCGTGGAGGCACTGAACGATCCCGCCGTGAAGAAGCAGCTCGAAAACCAGGGCCTGGAGATGACGCCGCAGGATCAACTCACCCCGCAGGCGCTTGGTGCGCGGCAAAAGGCCGAGATCGCAAAATGGTGGCCGATCATCAAGGCCGCCAACATCAAGGTGGATTGAGTGCTTCGCTTTGGCCGCAGCGCGCAGGGCTTGCCCTGAGGACCGGCGGGGCGCGGCGCCGCCGCATCACATCGTGGCGCCGCCGGCGTCCGAAAGTGCCGTCTCCAGGCACTCGATCAGGGCTCGTGTTGAAAACGGCTTGGCGAGAAAGCCGATCGCGCCGGCCTTCAGCGCGCGGTCGCGCACGGCCTCGTCCGGAAAGGCCGTCATGAAAATGAAGGGGGTGATGCGCCCGAGGCCGCGCATATGCGTCAACAGCTCGACGCCGCTCATGGCCGCCATCTGCACATCCGCGATCACGCAGGAGGTCGCCTCCAGTTCGGCGGATTGGAGAAATTCGTGAGCGGAGCCAAAGGTGTAGACCGTGTATCCGCGCGACGTCAGGAGGTTGTTCGTCGCAAGGCGAACCGAGGCATCATCATCAATGACGGAAATGATCGAAGGCACTGACAAGATGATCGCTCCTGAACGGGGAGCCGCCGGCCGCGGTTCAGCCGCTTCAGGGAAAGTGGGCCACCAGAGCGCGCTTGGAAAGCATACTTAGGTTTGCAGGTGACCCCTATTGCGCGGGATTCCGAGCGCGTCGGTCATCCTGACGAGATCGGCCAACGACTTCGCCCCCATTTTCCGCATGATCTGCCCGCGATAGATCTTCACGGTGATTTCGGCTAATCCGAGCTCGGCGGCGACCTGCTTGTTCATCAGGCCGGATGCAACCAGGGAGAGGACATCGCGCTCGCGTGGTGTCAGCCCCTCGAAACGGGATCGCACGCCCGAGATCGACTTCTCGGCATCGCGCCGCTTGCGATCTCGTTCGATCGCCGCTTGCACCGCGTCCAGCATGTCCTGGTCGCGCACCGGCTTGGTCAGAAAATCGACGGCACCGCTCTTCATGGCTCTCACCGTCATGGGGATATCGCCGTGACCGGTGATGAAGATAATGGGCGTGTGAATATTGGCCTTGGCGAGGTCGGCCTGGAGGTCGAGGCCGCTCAAGCCAGGCAGGCGGATGTCGAGCACGAGGCAACTGGGGACCGCGGGCGGTTTGGCCTCCATGATCTCAGCCGCCGAACTGAAGGCTTCGACCTTGAGACCGACCGATTGAAAGAGATTGGTCAGCGCGCGGCGCATCGACGGATCATCATCGACGATCAGGACGACCGGATCACCGGCGCTCGCCTGGGGCTGCTTTTCATGGTCAGTCACGACGAGTCCTTGTGCGGCAAGGGCAGGGCGATCTGGAATGTTGCACCGCGCCCCTCATTTTGAAAGGCCGAAAGCCGGCCCGCGTGAGCCTCGATGATCGATCGGCAGATCGACAGTCCCATTCCCAGACCGCTCGATTTCGTCGTGAAGAAGGGAGTGAAGATGCGCTCCTTGACGTCTTTGCCGAGGCCGACACCGCGGTCCGTCACGGTGAGTAGGAGGCGGTCGTCATCGTCGGCCCGGCGCGAGCGGATCGCCAGTTCGCGCGGGAGGTCCACATTGCCCTGCATGGCTTCGATGCCGTTCATCACCAGGTTGATCAGCACCTGCTGGAGCTGGATCCGGTCGCCGCAGATCCGGGGCAGCTCGGACGCCAGCTCCATGCGCACCGATACCGCGTGGGTCGCGAGCTCGCGCCGAACGAGCGCCACAGCCTCCCTGACGACCTGGTTGACGTCGAGTGGAACGACCTCGATCTCGGTCTTCTTCGCGAGCGCCCTGATCCGGCGGATCACCTCGGTTGCCCGATTGGCGTCCTCGACGATCCATTCGGCGGAACGGCGCGCGGCCTTCAGATCGGCCGGTTCGCGGTCGAGCCAGGCGATGCAGGCGTCCGCATTGGAGATCACTGCGGCAAGAGGCTGGGTGATTTCGTGGGCAATCGAGGTGGTCAGCTCGCCGAGCGTCGTGACGCGCGTGACATGGGCGAGTTCGCTTTGCGCCTTGCGCAGCGCCTCTTCCGCCTGCTCGACGCGGATCGCCGCCGTGACGTCGCTGCTGACGCCGCGATAGCCGAGAAAATTGCCTTGCGCATCATGGAAGGGCTTGCCGCTGGTGCGCACGTAGATCGGCGAGCCGTTACGATCCCTGCTGCGGTAGATCAGATCGCGGAACGGAACGTGGGCATCGAGCGCCGCGCGATGCTGCTCCCATTTGTCCGGCTCGAGCTCGGCGTCGGGTGGGATGTCCCAGCGGGTCAGGCCGATCAAGCCCGTCGGCGGCGCGGTGGAGGTATCGGCATGTTCGGATATCCGCGTGATGCGGTGGTCAGGCCCGGTCTCCCAGAACCAGTCCGATGCGGTTTCGGCATAGTCGCGGAAGCGCTGCTCGGATGCCTTGAGCTCGTCGAACGCCTTATGCAGGGCATCCTTGGCCGCGTACTGCTCGGTGACGTCGACATGCGTGCCGATGATTTCCATCACCTCGCCGTCGCGGCCTATCACGGGATGCCCTTCGCTGTGAACGCGTCTGATCGAACCGTCGGGGCGCACAATCCGGAAGTCGATCTGAAAGGGCTGCTTCTGCCTGATAGCTTCGCGCTCCATCTCGATAATCCGCTGAAAGTCCTCCGGCAAGATGCGTTGCTGGAAAGCCTTGGCCGGGACATCGATCTGGTCCGGCTCAAACCCGAACAGACGATAGAGTTCAGTCGATCGGTAGGCGAACTCCTGACGATGGACGTCCCAGGCCCAGCTGCTCGTTTGGCTGAGGCGCTGGGCTTCAGCCAGATAGGCTTCACTGCGGCGCAGCCTCTGTTCCGCTTCCTTGGCGCTCGTGACATCGGTCACCGCTCCGGCAAACTCGATGCGGCCGGATGTGTGTCGCACCGCGCGTGCCACGGAATGGAGATATTTTATCGATCCGTCCGGCATCAGCAGGCGGTATTCGTGGTCGTAATTCTCCGCCAGGCGGTAGGCCCGATCAAGGGTGCCGCGGACCGTATCGCGATCCTCCGGATGGATGCGCTGAAAGACGAAGCTCAGGGTCGGCTTCGTCGCCGGATCACATTGGAAGATGCGGAAGGTCTCCCTCGACCAGACCGCCTCGCCGGTCACAAGGTTCAAGCCGAAGCTGCCGGTGTGGCTCAATTCCTGAGCCTGGGCGAGATAGGCCTCGCTCTGCCGCAGCGCATCCTCCGTCTCCTTGCGCTCGGTGATGTTCTCGCAGGCGATCAGCAGGATCGGCGTGCCGTCGCTGCGCAGCATCGCCTTGGCGTTTTCACGGACCCAGAGCACTGACCCGTCCTTGCGGAACTTGCGAATCTCCCAGGTGTGCGACTGGTCCAAGGTCGTGAGGCACAAATCGACGCATTGACGAACGAAGTCGTGGTCCTCCTCGAAGAAGACGTTCAGCACGGATTGGCCGATCAGCTCGTCCGTCGCGTAGCCCAATTGTGCGGCACCGAACGTATTGACGTTGAGCACCGTTCCGGCCGGATCGACCATGAAGTACATGACCGGATTGTGCTCGAACACCTCGCGCCATTGCTTCATGGCGTCACGCAGATCGGTGTTCTGCCGTGCGGCGTCTGCGACCGCAGGCCCGTCCTTCTCGCCGTTGCCGAATGATCGAAGCGCCGCGAGGCCGCCGAGCAGGAATTGTGCGGCCGAATTCCCGATTTTCATGATCTGGCCAGGCATCATCGCAAGCGTCCCGGCTCGCCAGCGTCAAGGCGAGTAGAGCACTTTGCAATAACAGGGGCAATTCCCTCCGACTAAAGTCGGATTCGCGGCAGAATTCCCGATTGCCGTGCAGCTTGCGCGCGTTGCGCCGTCTCGTTGCGGGTGGACGGTGTCCGGAAAACTACGGCACAAACCTACGTATAGCTCGCACAATCCTAGTTCTAGCGCGCATTTACCTCCGTACAATTGAGCGGTGCGTTGCAGGGAGCCTAGTCTTGCGGCCAATCGAGAAGACGATTGCGGAGCACAAATTGCCGAAAAGCTCGGCGTGTTGCCTCCAAAGAGCCTGGCTCTGCGTCCGCCGCCCTGACTTGCCGGATGAATCAGGCGGTCACGATTGAGAAGCCGCATTTTCCGTGACGACCATGGCGCCTCCTGCATTTGCGCACGAGGAAGCCAGGACCCAAAGAGGTCAAGAGGAGAGGACGATGTGCGATAGCCCCGAGTACTCAGAGCGCCGTTCCGATTCCAAAGGCTGTGCCGTCTGTGCCGGCAAGTTTGGCCTGATCCGATACTACTCCTGGCGTACGCCGCTCTGCTCGCGGAAATGTCTCGACCGGTTCAGGGCGCGTCGCGAACGCGACCGCCTGTGGCTGTTCCGATGTCAGGCGGCATGAAGATCGGCTGCCGCACCTAGCCCGTCAGGCCATTTCTTCGTCCGGAGGCTGTGAGTTGAACCGTGGCTGCAAGCTCCTGTTGGCGATCGCGCTGCCGCTTCCGCTGGTGACGGGCGTGAAGGCCGAGGAAATCGTACGGGATGGTTCGCATCGTCACCATCCGCCTCAGGATCAGCTGCTGCACGAGAAATTCTATTCGGGCTGGCGCATGCCGGACAACCCGGTTCTGAGTTGCTGCAACAATGCGGATTGCTACCCGACCGAGATACGCTACGTCGACGGCAGGATCTACGCGCGGCGCCGGGAGGACGGGAAATACATCCTGATTCCGTCGCAGAAGGTCGAGCGCAACCGCGACAATCCCGATGGCCGCAACCACATCTGCGCGCCGCCGCCGTCCGCCTCTCTGATCGACACGGTCTACTGCTTCGCGCTGGGAGGTGCCACGTGAGATTCATACTGGTGAACGGCAGGACCCCGTTTCGCAAGACCTCGTGCCTGTGGTGCTGCGAGGAGATCGAGGCTGGATATCTGCGCGACGCCAGGACGCTGCTGCGCTACTGCGGCTACGAATGCTACGCGATTCACCAGGAGAAGGCGCCGTTGATCGAGGGGCGTGCGCGCGCGGCATCCTGAGCAGAGAGGCCGGCGGGACGTATCGGCGGATATTCCATCGGCAGGAAAGGACACGGCATTGAGATTCATGCTCGTCAATCAGGAACATCCCTGCCACGGCACGGTCTGCAGCGCATGCGACCGGCCGCTGGGTTCGAGTTACGTCCGGCACGTGTCCAAGCAAGAGCGGTATTGCGACTACGATTGCTACAGCCAGCAGACGGTCATCGACATGCTGTGGCCCCGCCGCGGCCCGTTCGAGGCGATCGCGGTGCTGACCGCAGTTGCGGGCTGGAGCTGGGTATTTCAGATGGGCGCGCTGTCGCGCTCACTGGCCGAAGCCTATCTGCGCGAGTACGACCTTCTGACCCCGGAAGGAGGTGACCGCTAGCTGCTCGATGCCGGCCGCGCAGAGAAGTCGGCCGCAGTCACCTCGTCCAGCCCGCGCCGCGTCCAGCCCCGGCGGTCGCGAGGCTAGGGCGATGGGGCTGCGGCCGATGCCGTTGGCTCCGCGCTCACTTCCTGCGTCGTGACGCGGTGCTCGGATTTCGACGCGACCATGCCGCTGCTCTCGAACCGGGCGCGGTAGACCAGCACGTTCTCCATCACGCGCTGCACGTAATTGCGCGTCTCCGACAGCGGGATGCGCTCGACCCAGTCGACCGGATCGACATTCGGATCCCTGGGGTCGCCGCGCGCCTGCACCCATTCGCGCACCCGGCCACGGCCGGCATTGTAGCCGGCGAAGGTCATGATCTGGTTGCCGCGATATTCCGACAGCAGCGCGCTCAGCTCGGCTGCGCCCATCTGCGTGTTGTAGACGGGATCGGAGACCATCCTGTCCCAGTCATAGGTCAGGCCGAAGCGCTTTGCGGTGTCGCGGCCGGCTTCCGGCGTCACCTGCATCAGCCCGACCGCATTGGCGGGCGACTTGTCGCGCTGGTCGAACGAGCTCTCGGTGCGTGCCACCGAATAGATCACGCTGGTCTCGATCGGCGGGGCGAGCTGCTTGTGCTCGGGGATGCCAATGGTCGGGAAGGCGTAATGGTCGAGCGCGAGCCCGCGCGCCAGCGCCGTCTTGCCGACCTCCAGCATGACGCGCGCATCGTTGCGCCGACCGGCGAGCTCGCCGAGCGCTTCGAGCGCTGCGACGTCGGTGCTCTCCTTGGCGAAATCCTCGGCGTAGTAGAACACCATGTCACGCTCGCCGATCCCGTAGAGCATGTCGGCGGCGCGCACGCGCTCGTCGGCAGGAGGTGTGTCGGCGGAGGCCAGAACGGGCGAGGGCGCACGCAGCTCGATGCGGTCGAGCCCGAGCTTGGCGCGGGCGAGCTGCCCGTAATAGGCGGTCGAATAGCGCGCCGCCGCCTTGTAGCTCATGCGCGCATCGGCGATCGCACCCATGGCTTCCGCCGTGCGGCCGCGCCAGTAATGTGCGCGCGACAGCGCGATCGGATTGGCCGAGCCTTCGTCGATCGCGGCGAAATGCACCATCGCCGTCCTGGGGTCGTCGAGGTAGCGCAGCGCGATCCAGCCGCACATGAAATGATAGTCGACGCGGTAGACTTCCTTCTCGGGAACCGCCGCCATGCGCACCACGTCGTACGCGGTCTTGAACTTGCCCTGGTCGAGCAGCTTGCGTGCCAGCAGGCGGCGCTCGCGCCACCAGGCATCGGTGTCCTGCGCGGCCATCGTGTCGGGCGCGGCGGCGAGGATCACCTCGGCCGCATCGTCGATACGGTCCTTCTGCAGATGCCATTGCGCGCGGCACAGCACATAGCCGAGATCGCGGCGCGCCTCGCTCGCGACATCGTCGAGATAGTCCTTGGACTTGTTCGCCTTGCTGGTGACGGCGGCGCACGCCTTGACGATCGCGAGCTCATCCTCGCCGAGCCGTTTGGCCGCGCGCCTTGCGCCGGCGTAGTCCTTGGCGCCGAGCCGCTTGTCCATGCGGGCGCGATGATCGTCGGCGTTCAGCAGATCGCGGAACGTCTCGTAGGAGTCTTCCTCGCTGCGCTCGGACAATTCGTCCGTGCGCCAGGCCTCGCGCACCAGCCGCGCGGCCCTGTCGGTCTCGCCTTCAGCAAGGAGCACGCGGGCAAGCGCGAACTTGCCCTTGGCGCTGGTCGGGCGGTCCATCGTGAATTTGTGCACGGTGGCGGCGTCGGCCTTCTCCTGCCACAGCCGCGCCTCGGCGCGGCGGCGCAACAGCGCGCTGCTCGGCCAGTCCGGGTTGGCGGCGAGGAAGCCGGCGTAGCGCTTGAAATTCGCGGTGCTCTCGGAATGGCGCAGCATGAACCAGTCGGCGAGCTTCTGCCCGGCGGGATCGGCGATGCGATCCCGCGCCGCGCTCGCGTCGTCGGTCTTGCCCTTGCGCGCGAGATCGATCGCGTCCTTCAGCGCGGCGAGATCGCCGGTGAGCGGCGGCGCGGCGGGCTTGTCCGCGGGCGCGTCGTCCTGCTTCTTCGACTTGCGTTTGGCCTCGGCATGCTTGCCGTGACGGGATTTCGCCGCGGCATGGCGCGGCTTGCCGGCCTTGCCAGTGGCTTTCGCCTCATGCGTCTTCTTCGACGCAGACGATCTATGACTGCTCTTCGCTGCCAGCTCCGACGGAAGGAGGGCCAAAGCGGCCACGGCAACGACACACGCGAGCGAGCGTAGGCACTGGTTCATTGGATGGTCCCCCTGCGAAACCACTACAAACCAAGGTCCGCGATCGTATGCGGCTCGAGAATCAAGACACCGAGAACGATGCCACGGCATCGTCTCGCATTTGTCACGCTGTCGCAACAATGCGGCAAAATACGGATGGCGCAAGGGAACTTCCGCAAATGAGAAAAGGGCAGACGCTTTAACCTTTGTTAACGATTTGGGCTCGCGCGACGGTTGTGCGCGGTCTGCAGCGTCGCAGCAGCCAGATTGCGCGTGTTCCCCGGCCGAAATCCGGTATATTGAGTTCCTCAATCCGTCCTTTAGCCTTTGCCCCGCACCCATGCCGATTTTCAACCAGTCGATCCGGCGCAAGATCGTCGGCATCGCCCTCGGATTGATCGTCCTGATGCTGGTCACCTCGATCCTGTCGATGGTGATGTCGAGCCAGGTCGGAGTCCTGCTGGACGAGCTGACGAACCGCTACATCCCGGCCTATGGCGATCTGGCGCGCGCCAACATCCGCTCGCTGGAGCGGGCGGTGGCGCTGCGGCGCATGGTCATGATGAGGATGCAGTCGCCGACGGACGAGGAGGCCTATGCGGCGCGCCTGCGCGAGTTCGAGGCAGCGGACCGCAAGATCGAGGAAGAGGCCGAGAGCGCGCGCAAGCTGATCAACGCGATCATCAACGATACCAGGACGCCGTCCGACAATGCCGCCCTGGCGCGGATCGATATCCGCATCGAGACCGCCGTCAGCGAGCTGCGGCGCGACCAGGACGAGGATCACGCAAAGCTGCTCAAGCAGATCGATGCCAAGCAGATGGCGGAGGCCCGCAACACGCTCGAGCACATCGACCTGTTACGCGACCAATTCAACCAGAAGATCGACGCCATTCGCGCCGACATGCTGAAGCAGGTGTTTGCCTCCACGGCGACGGTGATCGGTCATCAGCATCAGGCGATGATCATCTCTGGCCTCGTCACCGCCCTCGCCGCCATTGTGGGCTTTGTCTTTGCGTTGCTGGTCTCCAGCGGCATCACGCGTCCGGTGCGGCTCCTGCTCGCCGGCACCCGCGAGGTCGAGGCGGGTCGGTTCGACAAGCCCATCACGGTCTCGACGCAGGACGAGATCGGCGAGCTCGCCGCCGCCTTCAACCGCATGATCGAGCAGCTCAGGCACAACGAGCGCATCCGCGAGACCTTCGGCCGCTACATCGATCCCAAGGTGGTGCAGGGCCTGATCGACCGGCCGGAGGTCGCCATCGACGGTCAGCGTCGGGTGATGACCATCATGTTCTGCGACATGAGCGGCTTCACCTCGATGAGCGAGGGCATGACCCCGCGCGGCCTCGTCAAGGTGATGAACCACTACTTCACGGTCATGTCGGGCCCGATCAGGAGCAATCGCGGCGTCATCGACAAATATATCGGCGACGCCATCATGGCCTATTGGGGCCCGCCCTTCATCGAGGAGGACGAGCCGGCGCTGCTCGCCGGCCTGGCCGCCATCGAGATGGCCGACCAGGTGCCAGCGCTGCAGAAGCAGCTGCCGGATCTGCTCGGCATCCGCGCCATGCCGGGTCCCTGCGACCTGCGGATCGGCATTGCCACCGGCGAGGTCCTGACCGGCAGCATCGGCTCCGAGCTGATGATGAGCTTCACCGTGATGGGCGACGCCGTGAACCTCGCCTCGCGGCTCGAGGCGGTCAACAAGGTCTACGGCACCCGCATCCTGATCTCGCAGGCGACTGCTGATGCGATCGGCCCGCAGCTCGATCTGCGTGAGATCGATCGTCTCGCGGTCGCCGGCCAGAGCGCGCCGCAGCCGATCTTCGAGGTGTTGGGCAGGGCAGGCGCGCTGACCGAAGCGCAAGCGAGCCTGCGACGGCATTATGCCGAAGGTCTCGCCGCCTATCGCGCCTGCCGCTTCACCGAAGCTCGCACCGCCTTCAACGCGGCGCTCGAAGCCGTCCCTGGCGATGGTCCCTCGCGCGTGCTGCTCGATCGCATCGCGCAGTTCGAGGCCAATCCGCCGGAGGCGGGCTGGGACGGCGCCTGGCGGCTGGAGCAGAAATGAGCCGCAGCAGCGTCGTCGCAGCCTGCGCCGACGAAAATTGATGCTACCCCATAACGATGTTCGCCGTGACCTATTTCCCGGGCTTAGGTTGATTGTCCTTGAGGCGTTTGATGGGGACACGCCGATGACAGAACTTGAGGACAGGCTGGAACGGTTCGAGACGCTCACCGCCGAATGCGAGCTGATCGCCAAGCTCGCCACCGACAGCACCAAGCGCGAATTCTATCTCAAGCTCGCCGAGCACTATTACCAGCTCGCGAACGAGACGCGCCGAGCGGTCGCGACCAGGGCTGCGGCCTGAGGCGACGGTTGGGGCACAAGCTTGAGGCAAGGACTTGCGGCAAGGCGCGGACCTTCGCGCCGCGCTTGAGGTGCGGAACTCTCGCGACACCGCGGGTCCGCGGCTGAAAGCCGTTCTTAACGTTTCTCGCGCATGCTTGATGCTGATGCGAAGGGATGCCGTGCGGCTTCCTCGCAATGGGAGTGCCGGGGCCCGTTGCGGCGCAGTGTGCCTCGTGGTCGTCGCTTTGATGGTCCTTCTGCAGGCGATCCCATGCGTGTTCTTGCGTTACTTGTCCTCGCGTTCACGATGACGGCCTGCAACCAGGAGCAGGACATCACGGGCTCGACCTCGATCTGCCCGATGCGCAACTACAGCTCCTATAACCCCCGCGACATGAACCAGTGCGTGGCCGCCTGCAAGGCGTGCGACCGCGGCAATACGGTCACCTGCTCTACCTCCTGCACCCTCAAGGGCGCGCACTGACCGGCCGGCGGTTTGCAAGGGTCGCAACGGCGTCATCTCTTGTGGCCATCGTCCCGGTGAGCCGCCGCCAAAGGCTGACGGTGCCAAGGCACCGGAACGATTCACATGGGTTAATCATTGAAGGGGCGGGCAGGACTCGGAGTCCGATGGAATGGGTATGCTTGATCCCGGCCGGTTTCTGGTGTCGTGCTCGAAATGCAAGACTTGGCCGATGGCGGCCAATGTGAAGCGATCGAGCTGGTCGGCGTCCCCGCATGAGGTTCGCTTCGTGTGCCCGCGCTGCCGCCGCGAGGAAACCGCGATCATCTCCGCTTCTGGCGAATTGACCCCGATCCGGCGTATTGATGTTCCGCCGCGCGACGTTGCCGTGGCGTGGGCGCAGGCCCAGCGTCCGAGAGGCCGGACGTAGCGGGCTGGGCACGGCTCGTTTCCGTTTTTGGAACCCGGCCGATCGCTGAAGCGTTTCCGCCACCGACATCAACGCGATCGAGGTTCTGGGAATGATCAGCGAGCATTTCGACACCCGCACCCGGATCAACATGAAGCTGGCGCTGGATCGGGTCTGCCGCAGTCGTCCGCGCGGCGAGGACCACGGCTTCCGCAGATCGGTCGCCGAAAACATCATCCGCTGTGCGCTCGCAGGCCGGACCGGCATCAGTCAGCTCGTCGACGCCGGCGAGCGGGCGGTGATCCGGACGCCTCCGGAGAAAGAGCCCGCCTAGGTCCGGCTGCGGCCGCGGCTCGCGTTCGTGCCCTATCGAGGCCCCTCGGCACATGTGCTAGGATCGCCGACGGAGATCCATGATGCCTGCCGAGATGCTTTCGCCCGACGCCCATCGTTTCCGCCTTCACCCCGTCGCATCGCGCTTTGCGCCGATGTTCTGTCTTGCCTTGCTGACCGCGTCATGCGCGCTGGCAAGCCTCGCGCTCGCCTGCGCAACACCGTTCGCAGCCTTCGCCGTCGTCGCAGCCGCGATGCTGCCGCTGCGCTCCGCGCTGCTCGTCGTCACCGGGGCCTGGCTGGTGAACCAGAGCATCGGGTTCGGCGTGCTGCATTATCCGGTCGATGGCAGCACGCTCGCCTGGGGCTTTGTGATCGGTGCCGCTGCGCTGATGGCGACCGCGGCGTCGTCCGCGCTGCTTCGTGCGCTGCCGCAGGGGCGCACGCCACTGATCCTGGCCGTCACGCTTGTCGCGGCCTACGCGACCTACGAATTCGTGTTGCTCGCCGCGACGCCATTTTTGGGCGGAGAGGGCGCCTTCTCCGCCGCCATCGTGACGCGGCTTGGGCTTCTCAGCGCCATCTGGCTCGCCGGTCTCGTCGCTGTCTGCGAGATCGCCCGCCTGGCCGCTCCGCTCGGGCGCAAGGGAGCGATGTCGGCCTGAGCGGCCACTCATAGCCCGGATGAGCGCAGCGATACCTGGGAAGTCACTCGTGGAGATCCCGGATGTCGCGGAGCCTGTCATCGGGCGGCGCTTCGCGCCGACCCGTGGGCTCATCCGGGCTCCGGGACCGGGCTGTGTCGCCGGCTGTCAACGCCTTCCCATGAAAATATTCCACTTTACCGAAATTCGGATTTGCCGTATGTGTCGCCCATCCCGGCTCATCGGGAGGGGCGATCATGTTGTCGTCACGATACGCGAGCCGGGCTTGCGGTGGACGCGGCAGCGTCGGCACGAATAGGTGGCGGGCAGGGCGGGTAGTCCCTGTAGCCGCGTGCGGATGAGCGGCGCTGTGAGTTCGTCGCGCCAACATTTCGATGGCAACGTGCACAAGGCCGTCGAACCCTGTGGCGTCAACGAACGCGCGTACGGCAAAACCGTGTGGTCCTGGCCGTCGTTGCTACGGTCAAGCCTTTCGCGAAGATGCGCGCGAGCCCAACCGGGCAGACGGCATCGTCAATTCGCGAGGCGAGGGAGGCCAGAGGGAATTCGGCTCCCGGGAGAGCACGGCATAAGCCGTCCGACCATCGCGCAGGGAAGGCCGTGTGTTGGGCTTCACCTGTATGCTGCTGTGCGGTTCCTTTGCGCTACATCTTCGCGCAGCGGACCGCGGGTGCTAGCCGGCACCCAGCCTTCCCTGCGCCCTCTTGGCTCAGAGGGTGGAGAGACGAAGCAAAGCTCGGGCGAAATCAGCCGCGAGGATGCGAAGGCATGTCTGCAAGTCGAAATGCAAGCCGAACGAGCGACGCTGCTGCCCCATGCTCCGTCATTGCGAGCGCAGCGAAGCAATCCAGAATCCCTCCGCGGAAAGCCACTGGATTGCTTCGCTGCGCTCGCAATGACGACTTGGAGAGAGCGTGCGCCACACTCCGCACTCGTGCCCCGGACGCAGCGCGGCGTCCCTTCGACGGTGTGCTGCCGAGCCGGGGACGCGAGCGATGCCGCTCGTTCCGCGAGGGGCGGCCCGCGACTCACTCCGTGGGTGTGCCCGCCCGTCGGACCAAACCGCGTGCGTTGTCTTTGTCGCAAAATCTCAAGCTGTGGATTGTCATCTTCGCGGTGGTACCGGAGTAGCTGTCTCCGTGTCTTCCCGGTAACGATTGTGCTGTCTGCGCAACACCCATTCCGGATTAAGCCCTCATCGCCAGTCGTTCGCATCACCGCCGCTTTTTGGCCACACCCGAACATGAATAAAATCGCTCTAAGTTTTTCAGCGGGAGCGGCGGTCCGCGAAGGCGACGGGAAATCCCAAGGTCGATTCAAATCTTGGCTCTGATTTTTCGGGTCTGAAAGGGTTGACCGGGGAAACTGGTTGCGATGGACGCGAAGACTAACATCAAGCAGAGGCTGCCGAGCCGTCACGTGACGGAAGGCCCTGCGCGCGCGCCGCACCGGTCCTACTTCTACGCCATGGGTCTGACCACCGAGCAGATCCACCAGCCCTTCGTCGGCGTCGCCTCTTGCTGGAATGAAGCCGCTCCCTGCAACATCGCCCTGATGCGCCAGGCACAGGCGGTGAAGAAGGGCGTCGCGTCGGCCGGCGGCACGCCGCGCGAGTTCTGCACCATCACCGTGACCGACGGCATCGCCATGGGCCATGACGGCATGCGCTCCTCGCTGCCGTCGCGCGAGTGCATCGCCGATTCCGTCGAACTGACCGTGCGCGGCCACGCCTACGACGCGCTGGTGGGCCTTGCCGGCTGCGACAAATCGCTGCCCGGCATGATGATGGCGATGGTCCGCCTCAACGTGCCCTCGATCTTCATCTACGGCGGCTCGATCCTGCCCGGCAATTTCCGCGGGCAGCAGGTCACCGTGCAGGACATGTTCGAGGCCGTCGGCAAGCACTCGGTCGGCGCCATGTCGGACGAGGACCTCGACGAGATCGAGCGCGTGGCGTGCCCCTCCGCGGGCGCCTGCGGCGCGCAGTTCACCGCCAACACCATGGCGACCGTCTCCGAGGCGATTGGCCTTGCGCTGCCGTACTCGGCCGGTGCTCCGGCACCCTATGAGATCCGCGACGCCTTCTGCATGACCGCGGGCGAGAAGGTGATGGACCTGATCGCCGAGAACCTGCGGCCGCGCGATATCGTCACCCGTAAGGCATTGGAAAACGCGGCGGCGGTCGTCGCTGCCTCCGGCGGCTCGACCAATGCTGCACTGCACCTGCCGGCGATAGCCCATGAGGCGGGCATTAAGTTTGACTTATTCGACGTCGCCGAAATCTTCAAAAAGACACCATATGTCGCGGATTTGAAGCCGGGCGGCCGTTATGTCGCCAAAGACATGTTTGAAGTAGGTGGCATACCGCTTCTGATGAAGACGCTGCTCGACAACGGATTTCTCCACGGTGACTGCATTACGGTCACCGGTCGAACGATCGCCGAAAACCTCAAAAGCGTGAAGTGGAATCCGCACCAGGACGTGGTGCACCCGGCAGACAAACCCATCACCGTCACGGGCGGTGTGGTCGGTCTGAAGGGCAATTTGGCGCCAGAAGGTGCGATCGTGAAAGTCGCGGGAATGTCCAACCTCAAGTTTACCGGTCCGGCCAGGTGCTTTGACCGGGAGGAGGACGCGTTCGAGGCGGTCCAGAACCGCACCTACAAGGAAGGCGAAGTCATCGTCATCCGCTACGAGGGCCCCAAGGGCGGCCCCGGCATGCGGGAAATGCTCCAGACCACCGCGGCGCTGACCGGCCAGGGCATGGGCGGCAAGATCGCGCTCATCACCGACGGCCGCTTCTCCGGCGCCACCCGCGGCTTCTGCATCGGCCATGTCGGGCCCGAGGCCGCCGTCGGCGGCCCGATCGGGCTGCTCGAGGACGGCGACATCATCGAGATCGATGCGGACGCCGGTGCCCTTAACGTAAAATTGAGCGACCAGGAGCTTGCCCAGCGCAAGACCAAATGGACCGCTCGCGCGACTAACCACACGACGGGCGCGCTCTGGAAATATGCTCAGCAGGTTGGACCAGCGGTCGGGGGGGCTGTGACCCATCCGGGCGGCGCGCACGAGAAACAGTGCTATGCGGACATCTAGGCGTGCCATAGTTGCGTTTGTGTTGGGGGCCAGTGCGCTGGTCGCGCCCGCGCTCGCCTTTGACGGCGCGCCGGTCAACCAGAAGGACGCGACCATCCCCGTCGTGACCACGCTGCCGGGCGCCGCGGGCGCGGTGCGCGGCAAGGTGCCGCCGGCGACCCAGGAAACCTCGCTCAGCGCCCTGCAATATGCCGCCGAGGGCGGTCATCCCATCGCGCAGTGGAAGCTCGGCCGCATGTACGCCAATGGCGACGGCGTCGCCCAGGACGACATGCGGGCCTTCGAATATTTCAGCCGGATCGCGAACGCGCACGCCGAGGACAGCCCGTCGGCGCCGCAGGCGCAGGTCGTGGCCAACGCCTTCGTCGCGCTCGGCCGCTACTATCTGAGCGGTATCCCGAACTCGAAGATTAAGGCCGACCCGGAGCGGGCGCGGGAGATGTTCTCCTATGCGGCCTCCTATTTCGGCAATGCGGACGCCCAGTACGATCTCGCCAGGCTGTACCTGAAGACGCCGGACGCCTCGCGCGAGGACTTCCGCTATGGCGCCCGCTGGCTCGGCCTTGCCGCGCAGAAGGGCCAGCACGAGGCCCAGGCGCTGCTCGGCCAGATGCTGTTCAACGGCGACCGCCTGCCGCGGCAGGCCGCGCGCGGCCTGATGTGGCTGACGCTGGCGCGCGACAGCGCAGGTAGCGACGAGACCTGGATCAAGGAAAGCTACAACCGCGCCTTCGCCAAGGCCTCCGACGACGACCGCGCCATGTGCCTGCAAATGCTGGAACAATGGGTGCAGGGCCGCCGCGAGTAGGTCACCAGTGCAGGTGCCGTAGGGTGGGCAAAGGCGCCTTGGCGCCGTGCCCACCATCTCTCTCCGCGATTACGAGTGGTGGGCACGCTTCGCTTTGCCCACCCTACGGCAGTTGCGACTGCCGCTCGCTCCGACCACCTCCGCGTAAGACCTACGCCGCCTCGAGATCCAGATCCGCCCACACCGGCACGTGGTCCGACGGCTTCTCCCAGCCGCGCACATAGCTGTCGATTCCGACATTGGCGAGCTTGTCGCTGGCCTGTGGCGACAGCAGCAGATGATCGATGCGCAGGCCCTGATTCTTCTGCCAGGCGCCGGCCTGGTAATCCCAGAAGGTGTAGAGTCCCGGCTCGTCGGTCACCGCCCGCAGGGCATCGGTGAGGCCGAGGCCGAGCAGGGACTGGAAGCTCTCGCGCGTCTCGGCCTTGAACAGGGCGTCCTCGGTCCAGGCGGCAGGATTGGAGACGTCGCGGGCATGCGGGATGACGTTGAAGTCGCCTGCGAGGATCAGCGGCTCCTCGGTCTTGAGGCGCTCCTTCGAATACTCAAGAAGCCGGGACATCCATTTGAGCTTGTAGGGATATTTGTCGGTCCCGACCGGATTGCCGTTGGGCAGATAGAGGCAGGCGATCCGCATCACGCCGGACTTGAGCGTCACCACGCCCTCGAGGAAACGGGCATGGGCATCCTCGTCGTCGCCGGCGAGCCCCGACTTGGTCTCGTCGAAGCGCAGCTTCGAGAGCAGGGCGACGCCGTTGAACGTCTTCTGTCCGTGCGTGACGACGTTGTAGCCCAGCGCCTCGATCTCCAGCCGCGGGAAGGCCTCGTCGACGCATTTGATCTCCTGGAGGCAGACGATGTCCGGCTGGCACTCCCTGAGCCAGGTCAGGAGGAGATCGATCCGCTGCCGGACCGAATTCACGTTCCAAGTGGCAACTCTGATGGGCATTGGGGGAGGGCTCCAGGCAGGGGCCATGGTTAGAACAAAATGCAAACGTGCCCGTCAAGGACGCCGCAAAATCTCCCACAAAATTAACCCGGCTTAAGCGCGCCGCAGGCCATTGATACGGAAAAGGTTCCGCTGGAATGGGATGGCCGGTCAAGACTTCACAATGCACTGAGCCGCGCGACGGCCTCGTCGGCGCGTTCCTGTATTGGCTCGGCGGCTTCGAGATCGAGGACGGCCTGACCGCCGATCTCAGCGAACGGCAGATGCGCCGCATCCGCGCCAAGCAGATCGACGCGGTGACACGGCTGATCCCGGTGACGATGGCCGTCACCATGCTCAACGTCGCCATCGTGCTGATCCTGTTCTGGGGACGGGGCTGGAACGACTTCCTCGCGATCTGGGGCATGACCCTTGCCGTGACCGCTTCGCTTGCGGTGCGGGCCTGGCGCCGGTCGCATCAGAATCCGCCGCAGGAAGCCTCGCCCCGCGCCGCGCGGCAGATGATGCGGCAGGCGTTCTTCCTCGCCGCGATCTGGGCCACGCTGCCGCTGGCGCTGTTCAGCCGCATCGAGCCGACCAGCCAGCTCCTCCTGGCCTGCCTGATGGTCGGAATGATGTCGGGCGGCGCCTTCACGCTGTCGACCTTCCCGCGTGCCGGGCTCGTCTATCTCGCCACCATGACGGTCGGCTGCGCCGGCGCACTGCTGCTGTGCGGCACCGGGCCATATCTGGTGACCGCGGTGTTCCTGCTGCTGTTCGCATTCTTCATGGCGCGCAACATCGTCTCGCAAGGCAATCTGTTCCTCGGCAATCTCAAGGCCCAGCTCGAGCTCGAGCGGCAGACCGAGATCATCTCGCTGCTGCTGAAGGATTTCCAGGAGAACGCCAGCGACTGGCTTTGGCAGACCGATGCCGAGGGGCATCTGGTCGACGTGCCCCAGCGCTTCGCCGATGTCGCGCAGTTGCCGCTTCCGCTGCTGAAGGGCTCACATTTCGCCGACGTGCTCGACATGCTCTGCCCCGAGGACAAAGCGGCGGCCTACAACATCGTCGGCCTGATGGAGCATGCCGAACCGCTGCACGAGATGAACCTCAAGGTCGTCGCCGGCGGCGAGGCGCGGCTGTGGTCGCTGACGGCGAAACCGGCCTATGACCGCGACGGGCAATTTTTGGGCTATCGCGGCTTCGGTCGCGACGTCACCGAGCGCTGGCGCGCCGAGAAGGCCGAGGCCGAGAGCCGCGCCAAGTCCGACTTCCTCGCCGTGATGAGCCACGAGATCCGCACGCCCATGAACGGCGTGCTGGGGCTTGCCAGCATGCTGCTGGAAACGAAGCTCGATCCGGAGCAGCGCGAGGCCGTCACCACGATCCGCGAGTCCGGCGACAATCTCCAGCGCATCCTCAACGACATTCTCGACCTGTCCAAGCTGGAGGCCGGTCGCTTCCAGTTCGAGGCGATCGACTTCGCGCCGCAGGCACTGGTCGACACGGTTGCGACGGTGGTGCGCGTGAGCGCCAAGAGCAAGGGGCTCACAGTCAAGGTCGAGCTCGATCCGAACCTGCCGCCAACGCTGCGCGGCGACGTCGCCCGCATCCGCCAGGTGCTGCTCAATCTCGCCTCCAACGCGGTGAAGTTCACCGACGAAGGCGAGGTGACGATATCGGCGACCTGCCAGTCGCGCCGCGATCTGCTGGCGACCGTGGAGTGGACCGTCACCGATAGCGGCATCGGTATCGCGCCCGAGAAGCTCGGCCTGCTGTTCAGCGACTTCGCCCAGGCCGACGCCTCGATCAGCCGCCGCTTCGGCGGCACTGGCCTCGGCCTTGCGATCTCCCGGCGCATCATCGAGCAGATGGGGGGAACCATCGGAGTCACCTCGGCGCCGGGCGAGGGCTCGACCTTCCGCTTCACGCTGGTGCTGCCCTGGAGCCAGGCGCAGGCTTCCGATGCGACGGCCGAGCGCGATGAGGCAGAGGAGCTGAAAGCCCGTATCGCCGGCCTCGATCGGCCGCTCAAGGTGCTGGTCGCGGAGGACGACGCCGTCAACCGTATGGTCGTGAGCAAGATGCTGGGGGCCTTCGAGGTCGAATTGCGCGTCGTCACCGACGGCGTCGAAGCCGTCGCGGCAGTCTCCGAAGCCGACTACGACGTGGTGCTGATGGACGTGCGCATGCCCGACATGGACGGCCTGGCCGCGACCCGCGCGATCCGTGCGCAGGGCGGCCGCTTCGAGGTCCTGCCGATCACTGCGCTCACGGCCAACGCCTTCCCCGAAGACGTCAGGATCTGCCGCGAGGCCGGGATGTCGGATTTCCTGGCCAAGCCGCTGCGCAAGCCGGCGCTGGTCGCAGCCTTGCTGCGTGCGCTGGACGGCCACATGGTGTCGGAGGACGCACCGCTTCAACCCGCGCTATTGCCGGGCGACGTCGAGTGGACGGACGAGGAAAGGCAGATGACCGGCGTCTGACCGGTCAGACCGAGAAGCTGGTGCCGCAGCCGCAGGACGCCGTCGCGTTCGGATTGTTGACGCGGAACGAGGCGCCGATCAGATCGTCGACGAAATCGACCTGCGAACCCGCAAGGAATGGCTGGGAGGCGGAATCGACCAGCACCACCGCGTTGTCCTGCTCGATCACGAGATCGTCGTCGGTGCGTGCGCGATCGATGTCGAACTTGTACTGGAAGCCGGAGCAGCCGCCGCCCTCGACCGAGATGCGCAGCATCGCGCCCGATCCTTCGCCCTTGAGGATCTCCCCAATCCGGCGTGCGGCCCGGTCACTTATGGTCACGGCAGTCGTCATTGCTGGTCTCCGATAGTCCCGCGTCATACCCAATTCATTTGGTATCCCGCGCCTGACATAGTTAAGTGCCACCATACGCAGAATCAAATGGATAGGGACTAAATTCGCCGTGTCCGTCGGAATGGCAGCCCCCCGCGCGCCCTATGCCTGCGACCCCGATCGCAGCCGTGGCCGGCTGGTCGCCGAGCCCCCGAGCCGGACCCGCAGCCCGTTCCGGCGGGATTGCGACCGGGTGATCCATTCCACCGCGTTCCGCCGCCTCAAGTACAAGACCCAGGTGTTCGTGTTCCATGAGGGCGACCACTACCGCACCCGGCTGACCCATTCGCTGGAGGTGGCGCAGATCGCCCGCGCCCTGGCCCGTCAGCTCGGACTGGACGAGGACCTCACCGAAACCCTGGCGCTCGCCCATGACCTCGGCCATCCGCCGTTCGGCCATGCCGGCGAGCGGGCGCTGGACGCCTGCCTGAAGGAGTTCGGCGGCTTCGACCATAATGCCCAGGCCTTGCGCGTCGTTGCTGCGCTGGAGCATCGCTACCCCGAATTCGACGGGCTGAACCTGACCTGGGAGTCGCTGGAGGGCATCGTCAAGCACAACGGGCCGCTGGCCGATCGCAGCGGCGCGCCGGTCGGCCGATATTGCGAGCACGGCATTCCCGTCGGGATCGCCGACTATATCAAGGTCTATGATCTCGAATTGTGGAGCTTCGCCTCGCTCGAAGCCCAGGTCGCCGCGATCGCCGACGATATCGCCTATGACGCCCACGACATCGACGACGGCCTGCGCGCGGGCCTGTTCGATCTCGACGATCTCAAGGTCATGCCGCTGACCGCCGAGATCATTGCCGGCATCGCTGCCCATTATCCCGATCTTGAAGACGTCCGGCGAGGTGCCGAGTTGGTGCGCGAGCTGATCTCGCACCTGATCGGCGCGGTGTTTGCCGAAGCGCAGAAGAACCTCGCCGCCACCAAGCCGCAATCGGCCCAGGACGTCCGTCAGCAGAGCCGGGCGCTGATCGCGTTCCCCGCGGAGGTCGCCGGGGAGGAGGCCGCCATCAAGGGCTTTCTGTACCAGCACATGTACCGCCACAAGCGGGTGATGCGGGTGATGGGGGAGGCCGAGCAGATCCTGTTCGACCTGTTCGCGAAATACCTGAAATCTCCCAGCGAGCTGCCGCCGGAATGGCTGCTCGGGGCGGAGGCGGACGACGAGGGCGACCGGGCCCGGCGGATCGGCAATTTCATTGCCGGAATGACCGACCGTTTCGCCCTGACCGAGCACCAGCGGCTTTTTGACTCGACCCCGGATTTGCGTTAGGCGGCGCCCATGCCCCAGACATCCTCATCCCTGCATCTGTTCGCCGATGTGCTCGCACGCGTGCACGCCGCCTGCCGTGCGCTTGCGACGGAAGCCAACTGGCCCGAGGGCATCGATTTCTCCCGCGTGGTGGTCGAGCCGCCGCGCGACGCCACCCATGGCGACATGGCGACCAACGCCGCGATGGTGCTTGCGAAAGAGGCAAAGGCAAAGCCGCGCGATCTCGCCGAGCAGATCGCCGAACGGCTGCGTGCCGATGCGCTGATCGCCAAGGTCGATGTCGCCGGTCCCGGCTTTATCAATCTGACGCTGAAGCCGGCCGCCTGGGCCGAGGCGCTGCGCACCGTGCTGCGCGAGGGCGCCGATTACGGCCGCGTCCACGGCGGCTCCAAGGTCAATGTCGAATACGTCTCGGCCAATCCGACCGGGCCGATGCATGTCGGCCATTGCCGCGGCGCCGTGTTCGGCGACGCGCTGGCGAGCCTGCTCCAGTTTGCAGGCCACGACGTCACCCGCGAATATTACATCAACGATGCCGGCGCCCAGGTCGACGTGCTCGCGCGCTCAGCGTTCCTGAGATATCGCGAGGCGCTCGGCGAGGACATCGGTGCGATCCCGGAAGGCTTTTATCCCGGTGACTATCTGAAGCCGGTCGGACAGGCGCTGGCGAAAGAATATGGCGACAAGCTGCTCGCCAAGAGCGAAGCCGAATGGCTGCCGACCGTGCGAGCCAAGGCGATCGCGATGATGATGGACGAGATCAGGGACGATCTCGCCGCCCTCAACATCCGCCACGACGTGTTCTTCTCGGAGCGCTCGCTGATCGAGACCGGCAACAACAAGGTTGCCGAGACCATCGATTTCCTGAAGGCCAAGGGCGATATCTACGAAGGCCGCCTGCCGCCGCCGAAAGGCGCGCCGGTCGAGGATTGGGAAGACCGCGAGCAGTTGCTGTTCAAGGCGACTGCCTACGGCGACGACGTCGATCGCCCGCTGATCAAGTCAGACAATTCCTACACCTACTTCGCTTCCGACATCGCCTACCACAAGAACAAGTTCGACCGTGGCTTTGCGGAGATGATTGACGTCTGGGGCGCCGATCACGGCGGCTACATCAAGCGCATGCAGGCGGCGGTGAAGGCGACGACCTCGGGCAAGGGGTCGCTCGACGTCAAGATCGTCCAGCTCGTGAAGTTGTTGCGTAACGGCGAGCCCGTGAAAATGGGCAAGCGAGCCGGCAACTTTGTCACGCTTCGTGATGTGGTGGATGAAGTCGGCCAGGACGCTGTTCGTTTCATGATGCTGTACCGCAAGAACGACGCGGTGCTGGACTTCGACCTCGCCAAGGTCATCGAGCAGTCGCGCGACAACCCGGTGTTCTACGTCCAGTACGGCCATGCCCGCGGCCACTCGATCTTCCGCAACGCCCGGGCCGAGGTGTTCCCGAATCTCCCCGAAGATGCCGGCGAGCGCATCGCCTGGCTCAGCGAGTCGGCCATGGAGCGGCTGTCGGACCCCGTGGAACTCGATCTTCTTAAGCGCCTCGCAATTTATCCGCGCATGCTGGAAGCCTCTGCCGCGGCCCATGAGCCGCACCGAATTGCCTTTTATCTCTATGACTTAGCGAGCGAATTTCACGCGCTTTGGACGAAGGGGCGCGATTTGCCCTATTTACGCTTCATTATCAATAATGATGCAGATCTTACACAGGCGCGACTGGCCATGGTCCAGGGCGTCGTCTCTGTCCTGGCATCGGGCCTCGCCATCCTCGGCGTCCATGCTCCGGACGAGATGCGGTAGTTTGGGGCGAACTACTTAATGGGAATTCGGGGGTAACCGGCAGAAGCCGGATCGCTTAGACTTGGTTGAAAGCCTTGTGGGTCGAAAGCCGTGCCTTGGTCGAGGGGCGCGCGGCTTTCCCGAAGGGACGCATCATCACGATGGCCGAACGATATCACGACAGACCGTTTCCTTCCGATGACTATGGTCGCGGCGGCGATCAGCATGGGAAGGCGGAAAACGATCCGTTGGCCGAACTCGCCCGCCTGATTGGCCAGACCGATCCGTTCGCCGCGCAGGGCCGTCCTGCCGCGCGCCCGCCGGCAGTGCCCGCCCAGAGCCATCAGGACGACGGCTACGGTCAGGACGATTTTCAGCAGGACTATGCCGAGCCGGCTCCGGCGCCTCCCTCCGGGCCGCCGTCATGGATGCGTCGCGCCAACGTGCAGCCGCAGCCGACACCCGCGCCGGAGCCCGACTACCCCGTTTCTGTAAGCCCGGTTCATCCGTTGCACCGCTATTCCGCCCAGCCGGCCGCGCCCGAGCCTGATTTCCATCAGCCGCAGGCCTATCAGGATCACGCGTATCAGGATCAGGCTTATCAGGCCCAGGCTTATCAGCAGGAACAGGCCTACCAGGAGCCGCACCAGCAGCCCGATCCGTCGCGCTATGACGATGCGCTGTACGGCCGCCTTGAGACGGGCGAGCAGGACTTTCAGCGCGATCCGGCCTATCCGGACGATCCCTACGCGTTCCAGAGCGACTATCCCGAGGCCGACCTCGACGAGCCGAAGAAGCAGCGCGGCGGCATGATGACGGTTGCGGCGATCCTTGCGCTTGCGGTGGTCGGCACCGGTGGGGCCTTCGCCTACAAGACCTATGTGGGCTCGCCCCGCAGCGGCGAGCCGCCGATCATCAAGGCCGACAACACCCCGACCAAGATCGTGCCGGCGCCGACGGATTCCTCGGCCAAGGTGCCCGATCGCATGGTCACCGGTGACGGCACCGAGAAGATCGTGCCGCGCGAGGAGGCGCCTGTCGACGTCAACGCCAGGGCAAGCGGTCCCCGCGTGGTGTTCCCCCCACTGAATCAGAATGCGAATCCGCCATCGGTGGCGAGCGTGTCGCCGTCTGCGGTGCCGCCGCCGACCGCGGGGCCGACCCCGAGCAACGGCACGATGCCGAACAATTCACCGCGCCCGATCAGGACCGTGGCCGTGAAGGGCGATCAGACCGACAGCGGGTTGCCGCAATCGGCCGCTGCCAAGTCGGCAGCAGCTGCGCCAAAGCCTGTTGCCGCGCCCGCTGCACCGGCCGCGCCGCGCAATCCACCGACCTCGGCCAATGCCAGCGCCAACCAGCCGCTCTCGCTCGCGCCGCAATCAACGCCTGCGGCCGAGCCGCCGCAGCGGATGGCTGCGACCAATCCGACGCAGATCGCGCCCGCCAGCAGTGGCGGTAGTGGGTTCATCGTGCAGGTCTCCTCGCAGCAGAGCGAGGACAGCGCACACGCCTCCTACCGGGTGCTTCAGAGCAAGTACGGCAGCGTGCTTGGATCGCGCTCACCGGTGATCAAGCGGGTCGATCTCTCCGACAAGGGCAAGGGGATCGTCTACCGCGCGTTCGCTGGTCCCTATGCGTCGGCCGAGGAAGCGACGCAGGCCTGCAACAGCCTGAAGGCTGCCGGCTTGCCGACCTGCTTCATCCAGAGGAATTAACGGCCGTTTCCTTGACCCCCTCGCGGGGCAGGGTTAATCGGCCGTTATGAGCACGCGGGCCTTCATTACCGGCGTATCCGGAACCGAACTGACCGCCGCCGAGCGGGAGTTCATCCGTGCCGAGCGCCCATGGGGCTTCATCCTGTTCAAGCGCAATGTCGCGACCCCGGCGCAAGTTGCTGCACTGGTTGCAGAATTGCGTGCGGTTGCAGGCGCCTCCGACGCACCGGTCCTGATCGACCAGGAGGGCGGACGGGTGCAGCGGCTGGGCCCGCCGCACTGGCCGGTCTACCCGCCGGGCGCCGTATTCGCGACCTTGTACGACACTGATTCGGCGCTCGGGCTCACCGCGGCGCGGCTCAGCGCCCGGCTGATCGCGGCCGATCTCGCCGATCTCGGCATTACCGTGGATTGCTTGCCGCTGGCTGACGTGCCGGTGCCGGGCGCCGACGCCGTGATCGGGAACCGGGCCTACGGCACCTCACCAAACAAGGTCGCAGCGATCGCCCGCGCGGTCACCGAGGGCCTGGAGCAGGGCGGGGTGCTGCCGGTGCTCAAGCACATTCCCGGGCATGGGCGCGCCACCGCCGACACCCATTTCAAGCTGCCGACAGTTGATACGTCGATGGACGAGCTCGATCGGACCGACTTCGCCGCATTTAAGCCGCTGGCGGATCTGCCGATGGCCATGACTGCACATGTTGTGTTTAGCGCGGTCGACCCCGCCCATCCGGCGACGACATCTGCGACAATGATTGCTCAGGTGATTCGCGGCGCAATCGGGTTCCAGGGTTTGTTAATGAGTGATGACGTGTCGATGAACGCGCTGGCGGGAAGCATCGCCGATCGGACCCGCGCCATCTTCGCGGCCGGTTGCGACGTGGCCCTGCATTGCAACGGCAACATCGAGGAGATGCGCGAGGTCGCCGGCCAGACACCCGAATTGTCGGGCAGGGCGCTGGAACGGGCGACAGCCGCGCTCGCCGCGCGCAAGGCGCCGCAGCCGTTCGATCGGGCGGCCGCGCGCACTGAGCTGGACGCATTGATCGCACGGGCAAACACGGCATCCGCATGACCGCAGAAATCCTATCGTTTGAAACCGGGCGGCCCGCAGAGCTCGCCGAGGGTGAGCCGGCGTTGGTGGTCGACGTCGAGGGCTATGCAGGCCCGCTCGATTTGCTGCTCGCGCTGGCGCGGCAGCAGAAGGTCGACCTCGCCAAGATCTCGATCCTGGCGCTGGCCGACCAGTATCTCCACTTCATCGAAGCCGCGCGAAAGATCCGGCTTGAGCTCGCTGCCGACTATCTGGTCATGGCGGCCTGGCTCGCCTTCCTGAAATCGCGCCTGCTGCTGCCGGAGCCGCCGAGTGCGGAAGGGCCGAGCGCCGAACAGATGGCGACCGCGCTCGCCAACCGGCTGCGCCGTCTGGAAGCCATTCGCGAAGCCGCCAACCGGCTGATGAACCGGCCGCAATTGCAGCGCGACATCTTCCCGCGCGGCGAGCCCGAGCAGATCGCCGAGATCAAGCATCCGAAATACACCGCAACGCTCTACGACCTGCTGACCGCCTATGCCTCGCAGCGGCAGTCGCGCGTGCTGGCGAGCGTGCATCTGGCCAAGCGCACGGTGTGGTCGCTTGCGGAAGCGCGCGCCACGCTGGAGCGGCTGGTCGGCAGCATCACCGAGCAGGACGACTGGGGCGTTCTCGACGACTTCCTGATCCGGCACGTCGCCGATCCCACGCAGCGCGCGACGGTGTTCGCCTCGAGCTTCGCCGCCGCGCTCGAGCTGGTGCGCGAAGGTCAGCTCGAGCTGAACCAGAAAGAGGCGTTTGCGCCCATCTATTTCCGGAAGGGGCGCCCTAAACCGGTTCCGGACGCAGCTCCTGCGCCCGACGCGCCGGTCGCTTAAGTGCAAGAAGGAGAGTCTGTCATGGCAAGCCTGGCTGAAGTGCGGGTAGAAGAGGCCGAGCCGATGGAGAACGAGACCCAGGCACGTCCCGAAGAGCTACGGCTGCTGGAAGCGCTGCTGTTCGCTTCGAGCGAGCCGCTGGATACCGCGACGCTGTCCAAGCGGATGCCTGATGGCGTGGACGTCAAGGCCGCGCTCGAGCAGTTGCAGGCCGACTACGCCTCGCGTGGTGTCAATCTCGTGCGAGTTGCCAACAAATGGACCTTCCGCACCGCCGGCGATCTCGCCTGGCTGATGACGCGCGAGAGCACCGAGACCCGCCGCCTGTCGCGCGCGGCGATCGAGGTGCTGGCGATCATCGCCTATCACCAGCCGGTGACGCGCGCCGAGATTGAGGAGATCCGCGGCGTCGTCACCTCGAAGGGCACTCTCGACGTGCTGCTGGAGACCGGCTGGATCAAGCCGCGCGGCCGTCGCAAGACGCCGGGCCGTCCGCTGACCTTCGGAACCACCGAGGACTTCCTGTCGCAGTTCACCCTGGAACAGCTCGGCGATTTGCCGGGTCTGGAAGAGCTGAAAGGCACGGGTCTGCTGGATTCGCGTCTGCCGACGGGCTTCAGCGTTCCGACGCCATCGGACGATCCGGCGCTGCGTGAGGACGAGGATCCGCTGGAACCGGGTGAGGACCTCGATCTCGCGCTGGCGCCTGCGGTCGAGCCGGAGGCGCCGGAAGGCGGCAATGAGGGCGGCGGCGAGGGTGGCAGCGAAGGCGGCGCCGAGGACTGACGTACCGTCCGTTTACGGGCCCCTGCGACCAGTTAACACTAGCAAGATTACGTAGCGCCAACAGCGAATTGGCGCTGCCTTGGTCCTTGTTTTTGACACCCGCCAAGCCTAGGTTTCGGTGAAGATCGGCCGGGTCCCCGGCCATGCGCGTTTGGAGGGTTGCAGGATGGGTTCACTCAGCATTTGGCACTGGATCTTGGTGATCGCAGTGGTCCTGCTGCTGTTCGGCCGCGGCAAGATTTCGGATCTGATGGGCGACGTGGCGCAGGGCATCAAGGCGTTCAAGAAGGGCATGCAGGACGACGACAAGCCTGCCGAGAAGCCCGAGCCGGCCAAGTCCATCGAGCACAACGCCGCGCCGACCGCGGCTCGGTCCGACGTCGGCAGCAAGGCCGTCTGAGCCAGAGAGCACGCGAGACGCGGGTAGCGGCCCCGATCCTGCGCGCAAGGGATTGGGCCGGGTGCGGCTTCGCGTGAACGGAAGACCTCATGTTCGACATCGGGTGGAGTGAACTGGTCCTGATCGGGGTCGTGGCCCTGATCGCCATCGGCCCGAAAGAGCTGCCGGGCGTGCTGCGCATGGTCGGGCAGTGGATGGGCAAGGCCCGCAAGATGGCCGCCGAATTCCAGGGTCAGTTCCAGGAGGCGATGCGCGAGGCCGAGATGGCCGACCTCAAGAAGAGCTTTGATGAGGTCAAGGAAGCCGCCACCGGATTCAATCCGCTGACCTCGCTCCAGAAGGACGTCAGCGACGCGCTTCGCGTCGATGCGCTGGACAAGCCGGCCGAGACGCCTGCGACGGCTGCCGAACCGGCGACTTCAATTGAAGCGCCGGCTACTCCGACCACCCCAGAAGCCCCGACGCCGGAGACTTTCGTGGAAGCCGAGGCGCATGCGGCTGTGAACGAGCCGCTCGCCATCACCCGTGAGGTCGAGCAGGCAAAGGTCGCGCAGGACACCGCGCCATCCGAAGCGATCAAGGACGCCAAAGCGTCATGACCGACGCCGATATCGAAGCCAGCAAAGCCCCTCTGATGGACCACCTGATCGAGCTGCGCTCGCGGCTGATCAAGGCGCTTCTCGGCTTTGGCGTGGCCTTCATCTTCTGCTTCTTCTTCGCCAAGCAGATTTTCAACGTGTTGGTCTGGCCATATGTCTTGGCCGTCGGCGATCCCGGAAACGCCAAGCTCATTTACACCGCGTTCCTGGAATATTTCCTGACCCAGCTGAAGCTGGCGATGTTTGGCGCGGCCTTCATCTCGTTCCCAATCGTGGCGGGGCAGGTCTACATGTTCGTGGCGCCCGGGCTCTACAAGCACGAGAAGCAGGCCTTCCTGCCGTATCTGGTCGCGACGCCGTTCTTTTTCGTGCTGGGTGCGACACTGGTCTATTTCGTTGTGTTCCCGATGCTGGCGCGCTTCTCGCTGGGCATGCAGCAGCTCGGCAGCGACGAGACCGCAAAGATCGAGCTGTTGCCGAAGGTCGGCGAATATCTGTCGCTGATGATGTCGTTGATCTTCGCTTTCGGCATTGCCTTCCAGCTTCCGGTCATCCTGACGCTGCTCGGGCGGATCGGCATCATCACCTCGAAGATGCTGCGCGAGAAGCGGCGCTATTTCATCGTCATCGCCTTCGTCATCGCGGCCGTGCTGACGCCGCCCGACGTTATCAGCCAGTGCTCGCTGGCGATTCCGCTGATGGCGCTCTATGAGGGCTCGATCATCGCGGTGGCGATGGTGGAGAAGAAGGCGGCGGCGTCGCAGGCTGCCACCGGCACTGATGTGACGACACCGGCCAATCCGGCCGAGTAGGGCGCTACAGCCTCCGGTGTCATTCCCCGCCTTGTGCGCAATTGCGCACTGGAGCGGGGAATCCAGTACGCCGCGGCCTTTCGAGGAATCTCCCCCGTCTCTGGAATACTGGATCATCCGCCTTCGCGGATGATGACAGCTGTGCTAGGGGAGGCGCGCCAATGTAAGTTGTCAGCATAGATGTTGACTATTTACGCGCTGACCCAGGACCACGGCCATGCACGACATCAAATCGATCCGCGACAATCCGCAAGCCTTCGACGCCGGCCTCGCCCGGCGCGGTCTGAAGCCGCTGTCGGAGTCGCTGCTGGCGATCGACGAGAAGCGGCGGGCGGCGATCCTGGCCTCGGAGCAGGCGCAGGCGCGGCGTAACGCGGCTTCGAAGGAAATCGGCGACGCCAAGAAGGCGAAGGACGAGGCGCGCGCGGCCAAGCTGATGGCCGAGGTCGCCGAGCTCAAGACCACGATGCCGGAGCTCGAGGCTGCCGCGAAGGCTGCCGACGAGGAGCTGACCAAAGAGCTGTCCGCGATCCCGAACATTCCGTTCGACGAAGTGCCCGATGGTGTCGACGAGCACGGCAACGTGGAGCACCACGTGTTCGGCAACAAGCGCAATTACGGCTTCGCGCCGAAGCTGCACGACGATCTCGGTACCGCGCTCGGCTACATGGATTTCGAGGCGGCGGCAAGACTCTCCGGCGCGCGCTTCGTCGTGCTGAAGAAGGGGCTGGCGCGGCTCGAGCGTGCGATCGGCCAGTTCATGCTCGACCTGCACACGACCGAGCATGGCTACACCGAGATCAATCCACCGCTGCTGGTGCGCAACGAGGTGATGTTCGGCACGGGACAATTGCCGAAATTCGAGGACGATCAGTTCTGGGCGATCAAGGGCGAGCTGCTTGCCTCGCCAGATCATGAGCGGCTAAAGACCGAGCGCCTCGGCCTCATTCCGACCGCAGAAGTCTCGCTCACCAACCTCGCGCGCGAATCCATTCTCGACGAGAAGCAATTGCCGATGCGCCTCACCGCGCTGACGCCATGCTTCCGCGCCGAGGCTGGCGCTGCCGGCCGCGACACCCGCGGCATGATCCGCCAGCACCAGTTCACCAAGGTCGAGCTGGTCTCGATCACGACGCCCGAGACCAGCAAGGACGAACTCGAACGGATGCTGTCCTGCGCCGAGCAGGTGTTGCAGAAGCTCGACCTGCATTATCGCGTGATGACGCTCTGCGCAGGAGACATGGGCTTTTCGTCGCAAAAAACCTACGACATCGAGGTCTGGATGCCCGGGCAGGGCGACGGCGGCATGTTCCGCGAGATCTCGAGCTGCTCGGTCTGCGGCGACTTCCAGGCACGCCGCATGGATGCGCGCTCGCGCGGGCCCGACGGCAAGCCGCGCTTCGTGCACACGCTGAACGGCTCCGGCACCGCAGTCGGCCGCGCGCTGATCGCCGTGATGGAAACCTATCAGCAGGAGGACGGCTCGATCGCGGTCCCCAGCGTGCTCCAGCCCTATATGGGCGGACTGAAGGTGGTCGCGCGCGACTGATCGTGTTGCCCGCTTGAAACGCAGAAACGTTTGGTTGCGAAGATCGGGCGGCCGGTTATCCTGCCGGCCACCTGTCAATGCGAACTGACCGTCCATGGCCTTGCATCGCGATATCTTCTGGGTCGGCAGACAATGGGCGGTGACAGGTGCCGGCATCCAGGCCGTCGATCAGCGTTTGCGCGGTGTGCTCGACATCGAGATCGCGCGGCTCTGGGACGACGATCTCGTGCACAGCCGGCGGGCGAAGCCCGGCGTGAATGCGGCTGATTTCGAGAAGGCATTGACGGTGGCACGCGAACGTTTTCCGCAGACGCCGGATCCTATCGTTGCACAGCTGGAGGCGCTCGGCGTGGTCGAGGCGCCCGCTGCAAGCCCGGTCGTGCCGGCGATGGTGCTGCGTGTCGAAGGCCGGCTGGCGCGCTTCCTGCCGCAATGGCGCGTTCGCCGGTAACGGGACGGGAGAGGGAACCGATCCGGCCCCGAAATTGGCCCGGTTTGCCTGATGGGCCAGAGCCGGTTAAGACGGCTCGGACCCTGCTTTCTGGAATCGATCTCTCGCATGCGCATTCTCTGCACCAATGACGACGGCATCCACGCTCCCGGCCTCAAGGTCGTGGAGGAGATCGCGCGTGCATTGTCCGACGACGTCTGGGTGGTGGCGCCCGAGCTCGACCAGTCCGGCGTGTCGCATTCGCTGTCGCTGAACGATCCCCTGCGCCTGCGCGAGGTCGGTCCGCGGCACTTTGCGGTGCGCGGCACCCCGACCGACTGCGTCATCATGGGGGCGCGGCACATTCTCGGCACCAAGCCGCCCGACGTCGTGCTGTCGGGCGTCAACAAGGGCCGCAACGTCGCCGAGGACGTGGTCTATTCCGGCACCATCGCCGGCGCGCTCGAAGGCACCATCCTCGGACTGCCGTCGTTCGCGCTGTCGCAGGAGTTCAGCGTCGAGACCCGCGAACGGCCGCCGTGGGACACCGCGCGCAAGTTCGGCCCCGACATCCTGCGCAAGGTGATCGCCGCAGGCATCCCGAAGGACACCGTCATCAACGTCAACTTCCCGTCCTGCGCGCCGGAAGATGTGCTCGGCATTCGCGTCACCCGTCAGGGCAAGCGCAATCTCGGCTTCCTCAGGATCGACGAGCGCAAGGACGGACGCAACAATCCCTATTTCTGGATCGGCTTCGAGCGCGCGGCGATGATGGATACGCCGGCCGACGGCACGGATCTCGCCGCGCTGCGCGATCGCTATGTCTCGGTCACGCCGCTCAGGCTCGATCGCACCAACGAAGCGTTCTCGGAAGAGCTGAGCGCGACGTTGAAGTAAGAAGATTTGGAAGTAGCGGCTAGCCGCCGCGCAGGGCCGCTTCGATGGTCTTGCCGAGCGCGTCGAGCTGGAACGGCTTCTGCAGGGCCGGCCGGTCGCGATATTGCTCGGGCAGGCCCGAAGAGCCGTAGCCGGTGGCGAAGATGAACGGGCAGCCCTTCGCCCTGATCACATCGGCGACCGGCGAGATGACCTTGCCGTTGACGTTGACGTCGAGGATGGCGATGTCGAACTCGGTGGCCTGGGCGAGCCGCATCGCCTCGGTGATATCGCCGGCTTCGGCTGCGACCTTGTAGCCGAGCTCTTCGAGCATGTCCGCGACCATCATCCTGATCATCACCTCGTCCTCGACGAGGAATACAGAGCGGCCCGAAAGCCCTGTCGCCGTCATTGTCGGTGAGTCCTTGCCCATTTGCGAAAACGTTCGCAGATAACACGAATCGACGCAATGCGCGTTTCGGCGAACGAGCGCCCGAAAATGGCCTTCGCGGCCAGACCGCTGCAGGCCAACTTGTGGTCAAATATAGCGGCGAAAGGCTATCATGGGTTCCTGGGCAGGAACAAGATTCTCGCCCCGGGCCTTGAGCTATGCAAGGCAACGATCCCGACCTGACGAGACGATACAAGCAGCGATGACCCCCAATCAGCATCCGCCGGAAAAGATGATGTTTCAGCTCACGCTGAGGCGTCGGGGCATCAGCGATCAGGCGGTGCTGAGGACCATGGAGGAGGTGCCGCGCGAGCTTTTCGTCGACGAGGCCGATCGCGAGGGCGCCTATCGCGATAGCGCGCTGCCGATCGCGTGCGGGCAGACCATCAGCCAGCCCTTCGTCGTCGCCTACATGACCGAGCAGCTCCAGCTCCACAAGCGGCACCGCGTGCTCGAGATCGGAGCGGGCTCCGGCTATCAGGCGGCGGTGCTGTCGCGGCTCGCAGGCCAGGTGCTGACCGTAGAGCGCTATCGCAAGCTGGCCGACGCCGCACGCGCCAGGCTCGAAAAGCTCGACTGTCACAATGTCGAGGTGATGCTCGGTGATGGCCTCAACCTGCCGCCCAATATCGGGCCGTTCGACCGCATCATCGTTACCGCCGCGATGGAGCAGATTCCGGAGAACCTGATCGAGCGGCTCGAGGTCGGCGGCATCCTGATCGCCCCGGTCGGGCCGCATCAGGGCGTGCAGACGCTGATCCGCCTGACCCGGACCGAAGCCGGGATCGAGCGCAAGGAACTCGTCGAGGTCCGCTTCGTACCGGCACTGCCGGGCGTGGCGCGGGAGCTGTAGATTTCCGGATTGGCTGTTCCGCCAACATCTTATTGGGAGGGTTAAGCCGTTATTTACTCGGCGCGTGTTTACTTAAAACACCAGTTCTGTTGCGTACGAGTGAGTAACCATGTCTGTCGTCGCCGAGTTGCTTTACTCGCGCCGCGTGCCGCAGGTCGCGGTGCTGGCGCTGATCTCCTTCAGCTTCGCAGGGTGCAGCGCCGACATGTCGTCGCGGTTGTCCCAGTCGAATTTCTCCAATCCCTTCGCGTCCGACCAGACCGGTTCGGTGCAGCAGGCCCCGCCGCCGCAGCAGCAGCCGCGTGAGCTGCCGCAATATGCGCGGCCGCAGACGCAGCCCGGTTATTACCAGTCGCAGCCCTTGCCGCCGCCGGCGGTATCCGCGCCGCAATCCTATCCGGTCACGGGAGGCGGCGGCGTGTCCGGAGGCGGGCGCGGCGTCAGCTCCTATGCGCCCCCGGCGCAGCCGCACCTGGACACCACGGCCACCGTGCCGCCGCGCTCGGTCGCCGCCGCCCAGCCGGCCGGTGGAACCAAGATCATCGTCGGTACCAGCGATACGCTCGATGTGCTGGCCAAGCGCTATCGCGTCACGCCGCAGGCGATCCTCGCCGCCAATGGCTACAAGGGCCCGCGCGCGCTCTCGCCCGGTCAGCAGCTGATCATCCCGCATCCGGCCACGGCCGCTGCGCCCGCGCCTGCGATGGCTCCTGTCGCCGCGGCTCCGGCGATGGCGCCTGCTGGCAAGCCGGTTGCTGCCGTCGCTGCGCCTCCGAGCACTCATTTCGTCAATCGTGGCGACACGCTCGCCAGCATCGCCCGCAAGAACCATATCTCGGCGGCCGAGCTCGCGCGGGCCAACGGTCTCGATTCGTCGGCCAAGCTCAAGCTCGGCACCAAGCTGACCGTGCCCGGCGCAAAGACCGCTGCGGTTGCAGCGCCGGTTGCCGCCGCGCCCGTCGCAGCGGCCCCGGTCGCCGGAACGCTGCAACCCATTGCGGCTGCCCCGGCACCGGCTCCTGCCACCAAGATGGCCGCTGTCGTGCCCGTGCAGAGCGCGCGCCTGGCGCAGGCCACGGCGAACGTCGAAGAGAAGCCCGCCGAGACGCCGGCGAAAGCTGCGGAAGCCACCGGCGCGCTGCCGACCTTCCGCTGGCCGGTGCGCGGCAAGGTGGTCACGAGCTACGGTGCCAAGACCAACGGCAAGTCCAACGACGGCATCAATCTCGCGGTACCGGAGGGGACGCCGGTCAAGGCGGCTGAAGACGGCGTCGTCGCCTATTCCGGCAACGAGCTGAAGGGTTACGGCAATCTGGTCCTGGTTCGGCACTCCAACGGCTACGTCACCGCATATGCCCATGCGAGTGAGCTGCTGGTGAAGCGCGGCGATACCATCAAGCGCGGTCAGGTCATTGCCAAGTCGGGTCAATCCGGTGAGGTGGCGTCGCCGCAGCTCCACTTCGAGATCCGCAAGGGATCGAGCCCGGTTGACCCGCTTCAATTCCTGAACGGGGCGTGAGGCGCGGGCCCACAGAGTTGGGCGCGCAACCACCACGAATATGCTGTCATCGCCCGCCTTGTGCGCATGGCGCACCAGAGCGGGCGATCCACTATTTCCAGGGGCGGCGGTCGCCAGGCCGAGAAGTTGCCTCGTTTTGGGTCTGCTTCGGTTTTGACGGCGCAGCGGATCTGGCTGGGCTTGCCAGCGACCCAGCGCCGGCGTGAACGACCCAACCCCGAACCTTTGATCTAAATCAACCTGGAAGAGTGACGTTCGGTTTCCGTAGCGGCGCAGGCCAATGACGCTCGGGTCCGGGAGATCGGCATGAAGCTGGCTGATGCGACGTCGTCGCCTGATTCCGGACAATCGTTCCAGCATCAAGCAGGTGAGGGGATGCTGTACGTGCCGGGCGGCACGTTTCGCATGGGTTCGGATCGACACTATCCGGAGGAAGCGCCGGTCCACCGCGTCACCGTGGATGCGTTCTGGATGGATCGCCATCCAGTGACGAACCGGCAATTCAAGGCGTTCGCCAGAGCTACCGGCCACGTCACCGTTGCCGAGATCACGCCCGATCCAAAGGATTACCCCGGAATTCTCCCGCATATGATCTACGCGGGTTCGCTGATGTTCTCTCCGCCCGCGTATCCCGTCAGTCTCCGGGACTTCAGCCAGTGGTGGACCTTCGCCAAAGGCGCGGACTGGCGGCATCCCTACGGGCCGGGCAGCGACATCCGTGGGCTGGACGATCATCCCGTCGTGCATGTGGCGTTCAGCGACGTGATCGCCTACGCAAGATGGGCCGGCAAGGATTTGCCGACCGAGGCGGAATGGGAATTCGCGGCGCGCGGCGGGCTGGACGGCGCCGAGTTCGCATGGGGAGATGAATTTACGCCCGAGGGCCGTCACATGGCCAACACCTGGCAGGGCGAATTTCCACGCCAGAACACTGGGGACGACGGCTACGAACGGACATCGCCGGTCACCGCGTTTCCGCCGAACGGATACGGGCTGCACGATATGATCGGCAACGTCTGGGAGTGGACGTGCGACTGGTACTCGCCTCGGCATGAGGCCGACGCTGCAAAAGCCTGCTGCATTCCAGAGAACCCGCGCGGCGGCCGCGAGGCCGATAGCTACGACCCCAGAACGACCAACGTCAAGATTCCACGCAAGGTCATCAAAGGCGGCTCGCATTTGTGCGCGCCGAATTACTGCCGGCGCTACCGGCCGGCTGCGCGGCATGCGGAGCCGGTCGACACATCCACAAGTCATCTTGGATTTCGGTGCATCAGACGAGGTGTCTCTAACGCATCATAACGGGAGAGCAATGCCATGTTGAATTGCGTATTCAAGGACAAGCTTTCGGTTGCAACGCCGCGCAAGACGCAAAGTTGGATCAAGCGGTCCCGTCTAGCGCTGCTCAGTGCGACGATGATAATTCCATCCTCAGGGTTGATCAGCACTCCGGCAGCCGCCCAGCAGCCGGCGCAAAAGCCCAACATCCTCTTCATCATGGGCGACGACATCGGCCTGTATCAGCCGAGCATCTACCATCGCGGCCTGATGGTCGGCGAGACGCCCAACATCGATCGCATCGGCAACGAAGGAGCGATCTTCACGCATTACTATGCCGAGCAGAGCTGCACCGCCGGCCGCAATGCCTTCTTCACCGGCATGCATCCGCTGCGAACGGGAATGATTCCTCCGCAACTGCCCGGCAGCCCGTCCTATTTGCGGCCCGGCACCCCGGCGCTCGCCAAGTTCCTGCTCGATCTCGGCTACAACACCGGCGAGTTCGGCAAGAACCATCTCGGCGATCACACCGACGCGCTGCCGACCGCTCACGGCTTCCAGGAATATTGGGGCTATCTGTATCATCTCGATGCGATGCAGGGCGTGAGCTTCCCGGACATCAACAAGTCCCCCACCCAGCAGACGGTTGCCCCACCGTGCAAGAACACGCCGATCCCCGGCCTCGCGGAGGTACCGGGCGCGGTCGATCCGAAAACGACGGTTTGCCTGACGCCTCCGCGCAACGTCCTGTCGTGCAAGTCGGACGGTACAGGCAGGACTCAGCAGTGCATCGACCAGGGCCCGCTGACACTCGAGCGATCGAAGGGGGTCGACGAGGAAATCTCGGCCAAGGTTATCGACTTCATCGATCGCAACGATCCGAAGACGACGGGCAAGCCTTTCTTCGTCTGGTACAACCCTGCGCGCATGCACATCACGACTGTGCTGAATGACAAGTACCTGAGCATGGTCGGCGAGGCGGGCGGCAAGGACTGGGGCCTCAACGAAGCCGGCATGAAGCAGATGGATGACAACATCGGCGTGGTGCTCAAGAAGCTCGAAGACATGGGCCAACTCGACAATACGATCGTCGTGTTCACCACCGACAACGGTGCCGAAACCATCACCTTTCCGGACGGCGGCACCACTCCGTTCAAGGGCGGCAAGCTGAGCACCTGGGAAGGCGGCATGCGCGCGCCGGCCCTCGTTCGCTGGCCGGGCGTCATCAAGCCCGGTACCGTCAAGAACGAAATGTTCGCAGCGCTCGACTGGCTGCCGACGTTTGTCAACATCGGCGGCGGCGCCAAGGGCGACCAACTGAAGAGGCGCATCGAGGCCGGCCAGTATCCCGGCATCGTGAAAACCACGCTCGATGGCGTCGATCAGACCGAGTACCTTTCCGGGCGTTCGGAAAAGTCGGCACGCGATACCTTCTTCTACTACTCGGGCAAGGATCCGTCGGCGGTCCGCTACAAGAACTGGAAGATCTACTTCACGATGGTCTCCGACGCCCCACAGGGCTTTATTGCCGGAGCGCTTCCCTATCACTGGGCCCAGGTCGTCAATATCAAGCGAGACCCGTTCGAGACCTCGATCGGTTCACAATACAAGACACTCATGGGCTTGGGTGGCGTAATCGGATCTCCTTCTACAGCCTACGTCTATGACTGGAACATGCTGCCGATCGGGCAGGCGCTCTGGCTGAAGGAACTGGAGAGCTATATTGCGTACCCGCCGCTGCAGGACCCGGCGAGCTACAACCTCGAACAGGTGATACAGCAGATCAAGCAGGCCAAGACGGCCGGCCGCAGCGACTAATCGCTGGATACTGCATTGGCGGGCGTCACTTTCGGCGCTCGCCAATCCACTGCGGTCAGAATCCAACCGCTCGCGAAGCAGCATATAGGCAAGCGTGCGACGAACGGCAGCGATACACCAGCCTCGCACGTACCTTCAATGTTGACCGATAGGGACCGCACAATCGAAGCGGGTCGACAATGAAACAGATCATGCGATTTCCACGCCTTGACCGGCGCGCACTGCTATCGTCTCTGGCGATGCTTCCGTTTCTATCTGCCGCCCTGCGTTCCACGTCGGCCATGGCCCAGACGCAAGCCGGACCTCTGCCATCTTGGAATGAGGGCCCGACGAAAGCTTCGATCGTCGACTTCGTCGCACGGGTCACGGAGAGCGGCGGGCCCTATTTCGTAGCGCCCGATCAACGCATCGCGACCTTCGACAACGATGGGACGCTTTGGATCGAGCAGCCGATGTATGTGCAGCTCGCTTTTGCGCTGGATCGCGTGAAGGTTCTTGCGCCCATGCATCCGGAATGGAAGGACAAGCAGCCCTTCGCGGCAGTGCTGAACGGGGACCTGAAGGCGCTCGCGGCTTCCGGAGAAAAGGGCGTGGCCGAGCTGATTGCGGTGACTCACGCCGGCATGACGACAGCGGAGTTTGAGAAGATCGTCGCAGACTGGCTTGCGACCGCGCGTGATGCTCGCTTCAAGCGCCCCTACACCGAACTCGTGTACCAGCCTATGCTCGAACTGCTCGCTTACCTCCGCGCCAACGGCTTCAAGACCTTCATCGTGTCAGGCGGGGGCATCGAATTCATGCGGCCATGGACCGAGAGGATTTATGGAGTGCCTCCCGAGCAGGTCGTCGGATCGTCAATCAAGACCCGCTATGAAATGCGCGACAGCACGCCGGTTCTATTTCGCCTGCCCGAGGTCGATTTCATCGACGACAAGGCCGGCAAGCCGATCGGGATCAATAGCCACATCGGCCGGCGTCCGATCGCCGCATTCGGTAATTCCGATGGCGACCTCGAAATGCTGCAATGGGCGACGCTCGGTGCCAGCGGCGCGCGGTTCGGCCTGATCGTCCACCATACCGACGCGGAACGTGAATATGCCTACGATCGCCAATCACATTTCGGCAAGCTCGATGTCGCTCTCGATGCCGCAGCGCTGAACAGGTGGACCGTTGTGGACATGAAGAGGGACTGGAAGAGGATCTTTTCGTTTGATTAGAGGCGAGATCGTAAGGCTTCTGGCCGCGCGAATGCGGTGCGAAGCAACCGTCACGCTAAACGCACGCTATTGAGCAGAGCCCGTCAACTAAGTTCAGTTGTGGCCATTTCACAACGGACATCGGGCCTCGAACATGGCCTACGCACCCGTCGCTCCCGGTCTACCTCCATAAGCGGACAATTCTGAGCCGGTTGGTCTGTCTCAAACGGGCCAAAAGCGGCCTATGCGGTAAACACCCAGCTGATCGATATTCTCGCCGGATGTGTCCCGTAAGAGACAGTCAAAAATAACCAATTGTAGTTGTATGAGCATGCGACGGGAGAATTTGGCAACATCGTTACCCCATATGGGAGCGTGCCATGAAGTCGTTCTTTGCGACTCTGCTTGCTATCTTGGTGAGCGTCACTGCGCGCGCTGCGGATATGCCGGTGAAGGCTCCGACCGCTCTTCCGCCGCCATACAATTGGTCAGGGTTCTATGTTGGCGCAAATGTCGGTGGGGCCTGGGCCAGCGGCAGCCTGAACATTCCAGGCAACAATTTATATGGCGGGCTGACGGAATTCATCGGTGGCGTTCAGGCCGGCTACAATTTCCAGGCCGGCCATCTTTTGTTTGGCGTGGAAGGTGATTTCGATGGGGCGACATTTGGTCATCCCGTGCTTCCGACTCCTACGCTCGGCTCGGTGAGCCAGAACTGGATCGGAACGGTGGCAGGCCGCGTCGGCCTCGTGGAAGACCGCTGGCTTTTTTACACCAAGCTTGGCGGTGGCTGGGTGCAGAGCAATGCCTCGCTGAACTTCTCCGGCGTCACTTGGCAGGGGTCCAATACCAGCTCTGGCTGGCTGGCTGGCGTCGGTATCGAGTACGGCTTCAAGGCGAATTGGACGCTCAAGCTCGAATACGATTACATTGGGCTGGGACATTGGACTTCGCCCACCGTCCCGTCGATCCCGCTGAACCGCGACCTTCAGATGGTCAAGTTTGGTGCGAACTACAAATTCGAGAGCGGGCTTCCCGAAACGATCGCGCCGATAAGAACCAGACATTCTGCTGAACATTCCGAAGACGAAGACCTCGCCAAAAAATCGCAGAATCCTATCGCCGATCTCGTCAGCGTTCCGTTCCAAAGCAATACGAATTTCAACGCCGGGCCGTTCAATCGCACCCAGGAAGTCCTCAACATTCAGCCAGTCATACCGCTGCGCATCAACGCGGACTGGAATGTGATCTCGCGCACCATCATGCCCGTGATCAGTCAACCTAGTCCGTTTTTTAACAACAACACGAATGGAATTGGCGACATTACCCAGCAGTTCTTTTTCACCCCCACCCATCCAGGCACTCTGATCTGGGGCGTCGGTCCCGTCTTCACTGTTCCGTCCGCGACCGATCCGATTCTCGGAACCGGTAAGGTGTTGTTCGGTCCGACCGCCGTTGCCCTCGTGACGCCCGGACATTGGGTGATCGGCGTGCTGGTCAACAATCAGTGGTCAGTCGGCGGCAATCCATTGCGGCCGCCCGTAAACGCATTTCTCGCGCAACCGTTCGTCAACTACAACATGGCGCACGGGTGGTACCTGACAAGCTCACCTGTGATCACCGCGAACTGGCTGGCGGCGCCGGGCCAGCAGTGGACCGTACCGATCGGTGGCGGTTTCGGCCGAATCTTCAAGATCGGCGACCAGCCAGTGAGCGCAAATATAGCCGGCTATTACAACGTCGTTCGTCCAACCGGCACGCCGAGTTGGCAGTTGCGGGCCGAATTGTCACTGCTCTTCCCCGAGAGGTGAGAGGTGAGAGGTGTCTGCTTCGAGATTCGGAAACTTCTGGTCACGCAACCCCGCTCCGTTGCAGACCGTGAAAGGATGGGAGATCCGCGATGAAGAGCAGGAAATTGACACCAAGGACTGGTTTCGTTTGTCGGCTGGGCGCGGCGGCAATTGCCACCTTACTCGCGCTCCCTAATGATGCGGCGCGAGCCGATGAAGGCGGTGTCAGCTTCTGGATACCCGGCTTCTTTGGCAGCCTCGCGGCCGTCCCCGCGCAGGCGCCCGGCTGGTCGGTGACCTCGATCTATTATCATACCTCGGTTTCCGCCGGCGGCGACGTGGCGCGGGCACGAGAGATCACGATCGGTCGCATTCCCGCGAATCTGAACGTCAATCTGGACGCCAGAGTCAATGCGAATGTGGATCTTGGCCTTCTAGTCGGGACCTACACCTTTGCGACACCGGTGCTGGGCGCGCAGGCCCAAGCCTCCCTGTTGGGAGTCTACGGGTCCAACTCGACGTCGCTGGCGGGATCGCTGGTGGGGACAGTGACGGGACCAGGCGGCGGAGTATTGCCATTCTCGCGCTTCGACAGCATCGACAGCTCGATCATTGCATTTGGCGATCTGCTCCCGATGTTCCAGCTGAAATGGAACGCCGGTGTCCACAACTACATGACCTACGTCACCGGGGACATCCCGGTCGGCGCCTATCAGTCGGACCGTCTTGCGAATTTGGGGCTTGGGCATTGGACAATCGACGCTGGCGGCGGCTACACCTATTTCGATCAAAAGACCGGGCGAGAAGCATCGGCGGTGCTGGGATTTACCTACAACTTCGTAAACCCTGCCACCCAGTATCAGAGTGGCGTCGACATGCACTTCGACTGGGGCGCGTCGCAATTCCTCACCAAGCAGTGGCAGGTCGGCCTCGTGGGTTACGCCTATCAGCAGCTCGGCTGCGACAGCGGCTCCGGCGATCGCGTCGGCTGTTTCCGGTCGCGGGTGCTCGGCGTCGGACCGCAGGTCGGCTACATTTTCCCGGTCGGAGACATGCAGGGATATCTGAACCTGAAGGCCTACGGCGAATTCGCCAATGAGAATCGGCCAGCGGGCTGGAACCTCTGGCTGACGTTCAATCTTTCGCCCGCGGCGGCAACGCCGCCGACACCCTCGAGGCGCATTTTTACTAAGTAGGATCAGCGATGCCCTTACGGCAAATCGCGCCTATTATACGGATCACGTTCCAACGTATCGAGCCCCGGCGCGATTGTGGTTGCAGCTCTCGCGTCTTCCCCGCAAATCGCTAACGCCGATGAGAGCGGCATCTCGTTCTGGGTCCCGGGGCTGTTCGGCAGTCTGGCAGCCGCACCCGCCCGGCTGGCCCCTCGGGACCATCTACTACCACACCAGTGTGCCCCCTCCGACGCTGCTGCGAGCCAGAGATTCCCCGCCTTCGGGGAAAGACAGCCGTAACGGGGTTGCAATCCCGACCGCTACGTCGCCGCCAGCTTCACGCCGAGCCGTCCCGCCAGCTCCTGCACGAACTGCCAGGCGACGCGCCCCGAGCGGGAGCCGCGCGTGGTCGACCATTCCAGCGCCTCGCGCTCCAGGGCTTCGTCCTCGACCTTGATGCCGAAATGGCTGCAATAGCCGCGCACCATGGCGAGATATTCGTCCTGGCTGCAGCGGTGGAAGCCGAGCCAGAGGCCGAAGCGGTCCGACAGCGAAACCTTCTCCTCGACCGCTTCGCCGGGATTGATCGCGGTCGAGCGCTCGTTCTCGATCATGTCGCGCGCGAGCAGGTGACGGCGGTTGGAGGTGGCGTACAGGATGACGTTGTCGGGCCGGCCCTCGATGCCGCCTTCGAGCACGGCCTTGAGCGATTTGTAGGACGCGTCATTGCCGTCGAAGGATAGGTCGTCGATGAACACGATGAAGCGGAAGCTGGCGTCGCGGAGCTTCTCCATCAGCATCGGCAGCGTTTCGATGTCTTCGCGGTGGATCTCGATCAGCTTCAGCCGGTCGGCGGCCTTGCGGTCCGCGTTGATGCTGGCATGTGCCGCCTTCACCAGCGACGACTTGCCCATGCCGCGCGCGCCCCAGAGCAGGGCGTTGTTGGCGGGCAGGCCGCCCGCGAAGCGCTCGGTGTTCTCCATCAGGATGTCGCGCATCCGGTCGACGCCCTTGAGCAGGAACAGCTCGACGCGGCTGACCCGCGGCACCGCCGAGAGGCGGCCGTCGGGGTGCCAGACATAGGCATCGGCCCGTTCGAACGACTCGGGCTCGACGGCCGGGCTGCCCTGGGCGGCGAGGTGCGCCGCAATGGTCTCCAGCGCGCGGACGAGGCGCTCCTGGGAGAGGTTCGGGGCCGCCTTGACGGCCTCCGTGGGGCGTTTTGCCGCGACGCGGGCGGGCTTGCTGGCAGGGGTACGGGGGCCTTTGCCGGCCGGGCTTTTGCTTGGTTTTTTGGGCATGTCCGAAGTTCCTGAGAATGCAGCCTTATCGGGCCTGACGCCGCGCCGCAAGGTGGCCAAATCGACGGTCTGGCAGCGTTGCAATTGGGGCGGTGGCCGCTATAGTCCGCGCGAATTTGACCGAGCCGGTCGGCCTTCAGGGCCTGACCGGCTTTCCCCCGTTCTCACGAGGATCGTCCGAATGTTGATTACCCCTGCGTATGCCCAGGCTGCGGGCGCCGGTGACACCAACAGCATGTTGATGTCGCTGCTGCCGTTCGCGCTCATCTTCGTGATCATGTACTTCCTGATTCTGCGTCCGCAGCAGAAGAAGGTCCGCGACCACGCCGACCTCGTGAAGAACATCCGCCGCGGCGACACCGTCGTGACCTCGGGCGGCCTCGTCGGCAAGGTCACCAAGGTCGTCGATGACGACCAGATCGAGTTCGAGATTTCCGACGGCGTGCGCGTTCGCCAGATGCGCCAGATGATCTCCGGCGTGCGCGCCAAGGGCGAGCCGGCGAAGGAATCCAAGGATAGCGCGAAGGAAACCGCCAAGGACGACGCCGCGTCGAAGTGAGTGCTTCCGCGGCTCGTTCAAGTTTCCTGCAAGTCTCCTGATCTGACAGGTCCAGTCGATGTTGTATTTCACGCGGTGGAGGGCGCTCGGGATTATCCTGACAGCGCTGATCGTGTGCCTCTGCGCGGTCCCGAATTTCTTCCCGGAGGCGACGGTCAAGACCTGGCCGGCCTGGGCACAGCGCCGGCTCGTGCTCGGCCTCGATCTTCAGGGCGGCTCCTATCTGCTGCTCGAGGTCGATTCCAGCTACGTGAAGAAGGAACGGCTGGACCAGATCCGCGACGACGTTCGCCGGACGCTGCGCGATGCCAAGATCGGCTTCACCGGCGGCGTCACCGTGCGCAATGACGCGGCCGAGGTTCGCATCACCAAGGAAACCGACGTGCAGCCGGCGCTCGCCAAGCTGCGCGAATTGTCCCAGCCGCTTGGTGGTCTGATGGGATCCAGCGGCCAGCGCGACCTCGAGGTGACGGACGCCGGCGGCGGCGTGATCCGCCTGAGCATCCCGCAGGCTGCGATGCTCGACCGCATGCGCAAGACCATCGAGCAATCGATCCAGATCGTCGAGCGCCGCGTCAACGAGCTCGGCACCGTCGAGCCGGTCATCCAGCGCCAGGGCAACGATCGCATCCTGGTGCAGGTCCCCGGCCTGCAGGACCCGACCCGCCTGAAGGAGCTGCTCGGCAGGACCGCGAAGATGGAATTCCGCATGGTCGACACCTCCGTGCCGCCGGATCAGGCGCAGCAGGGCAGGTTGCCGCCGGAATCCGAGCTGCTGATGAGCGCCTCGCCGCCACCGACGCCCTATGTGGTCAAGAAGCAGGTGCTGGTTGCCGGTGGCGATCTGACCGATGCCCAGGCGAGCTTCGACCAGCGCACGGGTGAGCCGGTCGTGAGCTTCAAGTTCAATACGTCGGGCGCGCGCAAATTCTCGCAGGCCACCACCGAGAATGTGGGGCTGCCGTTCGCGATCGTGCTCGACAACAAGGTGATCTCGGCGCCCGTCATCCGCGAACCCATCACCGGCGGCCAGGGCCAGATCTCCGGCAATTTCACCGTGCAGTCTGCCAACGATCTCGCCATCCTCTTGCGCGCCGGCGCGCTGCCGGCGCCGCTCACGGTGGTCGAGGAGCGCACCGTCGGTCCGGGCCTCGGCCAGGATTCGATCGAGAAGGGCGAGCTTGCGGCCTATGTCGGCTCGATCCTCGTCATTATCTTCATGCTCGTGACCTACCGGCTGTTCGGGGTGTTCGCGAACGTCGCAGTGGCCATCAACGTCGCCATGATCTTCGGCCTGCTGTCGCTGCTCAACGCCACGCTGACGCTGCCCGGCATCGCCGGCATCGTGCTCACCGTCGGCATCGCGGTGGACTCCAACGTGCTGATCTACGAGCGCATCCGCGAGGAGCTGCGCGGCGGCCGCAACGCGATCTCGGCGATCGACGCCGGGTTCAAGCGGGCGCTCGCCACCATCCTCGATTCCAACATCACCACCTTCATTGCCGCCGCGGTGCTGTTCTACATCGGCACCGGCCCGGTGCGCGGCTTCGCCGTGACGCTCGGCATTGGCATCATCACCACGGTGTTCACCGCCTTCACCCTGACCCGGCTGATCGTCGCCGGATGGGTGCGGTGGAAGCGGCCGCAGAGCGTGCCGATCTAGGAGCCTGATCGTGACTCACACCGTTCTCATCGGGCTCGGCGTCCTCATTGCCATCCTCACCGTGGTCGCGGCCCTCGGCCTGTTGCCATCGCTGCGCATCGTTCCTGACAACACGCATTTCGACTTCACGCGCTTCCGCCGCATCAGCTTCCCGATCTCGGCGGCGCTCTCGATCGTCGCGATCACGCTGTTCTTCACCCATGGACTGAACCTCGGTATCGACTTCAAGGGCGGCACGCTGCTGGAGGTGAAGGCGAGGTCCGGCACCGTGGACATCGCGGCGATGCGCACCAGGCTCGACGCCCTCGGTCTCGGCGAAGTCCAGTTGCAGCAGTTCGGCGGCCCCGAGAACGTCCTGATCCGCGTTGCGGAACAGCCGGGTGGCGACGCCGCACAGCAGGCAGCCCTGCAGAAGCTTCGTGGCGCGCTCGGAGATAACGTCAGCATTGAGCGCACTGAGGTGATCGGTCCGCGCGTCGCCGGCGAGCTGCTCGCCTACGGCATGCTCGGCCTGATGCTCGCGATCGTCGCGATCCTGATCTATCTCTGGTTCCGGTTCGAATGGCAGTTCGCGCTGGGCGCCATGATCGCCAACGTGCACGACATCGTGCTGACGATCGGCTTCATGTCGATCAGCCAGGTCGATTTCGACCTGACCAGCATCGCGGCGCTTTTGACCATTCTCGGCTATTCGCTCAACGACACCGTCGTCATCTACGACCGCATCCGCGAAATGCTGCGGCGCTACAAGAAGATGCCGATGCCGCAGCTGCTCAACGAGTCCATCAACTCGACGCTGTCCCGCTCGATCATCACCCACGTCACGGTGACGCTGGCGCTGCTCGCGCTGCTGCTGTTCGGCGGCCACGCCATCCACAGCTTCACGGCGGTGATGATGTTCGGCGTTGTGCTGGTCGGTACCTACACCTCGATCTTCATTGCGGCGCCGATCCTGATCTATCTCGGCGTCGGCGAGCATCGCGAGGATGCGCCCGATACGGCTACGCCGGCGAAGAAAAACAAGGCATGATCCGAACTGCAGGCCCTCGCAGGCGTTTGCGAGGGCAATAGGCTCATTCGGACGAACCAGATGGCCGGCGATCCCAACGCACCGCATTTCCCGCGCTCGGCGCCGATCGATGCCTATGGCAAGGGCGGCTTCGCCTTTGCCGGCATGTCGCATCGGGGATCGCTGTTGTGCCTGCCCGACGCAATCTGGGCCTGGGACGTGAGCGATCCCGCAAAGATCGACCGCTATTCGCTGGATCGGGTGTTCGCGGCCGCCAACAGCATCGACACGCTCCTGGTCGGCACCGGAACCGGGTTCTGGCTGCCCCCACCGGAGCTGCGCCAGGCGCTCAAGGCGGTGAGGGTGGTGCTGGACACGATGCAGACCGGCCCGGCCGTGCGCACCTACAACATCATGATCGGCGAACGGCGGCGCGTCGCCGCCGCGCTGATCGCCGTGCCATGAGCAGCGCTTCGCCGCCGTCCGATTCGGCTGCCTTCTGCGCCGATCTCGTGCGCAGCCACGATTTTCCGCGCTATGTCGCCACCCTGTTCGCGCCGGCTGCCGAGCGCCGCGCGCTGCTGGCGCTCTATGCCTTCAACGTCGAGATCGTCCGCGTCCGCGACCAGGTGAGCCAGCCTTTGCCCGGCGAAATCCGCCTGCAATGGTGGACCGACATGCTCTCGGGCCATGTCCATGGCAGCGCCGAGGGCAATCCGGTCGCGGCCGAGTTGCTGCGCGCGATCCGCGATTTCGACCTGCCGGTCGAGCCGCTGTCGCTGCTCGCCGACGAGCATCAGTTCGATCTCTACAACGATCCGATGCCGACCATGGCGGCGCTGGAGGGCTATCTGGCCGCGACCTCATCGGCGTTGTTCGGTCTGGCAGCCCTGGTTATGGGGCCGCCGTCGGAGGCGGCTGAGCATCTCGCGAGGCACGCCGGGCTGGCGCAGGGCATCGCGCAAATCATTGCCAATCTGCCGCGTGACGCAGCGCACCGGCAATTGTTCCTGCCGCAGCAGGTGCTGGCGAGCCATGGCTGCAGCATGGAGGATGTCTTCGCCGGCAAGGAGATGCCGGGCCTGCGCGCCGTGCTGGACCAGCTCACCGGCGAGGCGCAGCAGCATTTGACCACGGCCTTGTCGCTGCTGGCGCAGCTGCCGCCGTCGGTGCGGCCGGCGTTTCTGCCGCTGAGCCAGGCGCGCGCCGACCTCAAGCGCCAGTCGCAGCCCGGGCGCAATCCGTTTGCTCCGCAGCCTTCGTCGCGGCTGCGGACACTGTGGACGCTATGGCGGGCTTCGCGTTCCCGGGAATTTACCAAATAGCGGTTGGCTTATCGCCCGGGCCTGCCAAATGCTCTATGCTGTCCCATGGCTGAGTTGTCCCAAACTACGTCCCCCGATCTCAGCGGCCTTGCGGTCGCGCCTGATGACATTCACGCCGCCGCCGAGACCATCCGGGGCGCCGTCGTCGAGACGCCCTGCAGCTACAGCCGCACGCTGAGCAGCATCTGCGGCTGCGACATCTGGCTCAAATTCGAGAACCTCCAGTTCACCTCCTCGTTCAAGGAACGCGGCGCGTTGAACCGGCTCACCGCGCTGACGCCAGAGGAGCGCGCGCGGGGCGTGATCGCGATGTCCGCGGGCAATCACGCGCAGGGCGTCGCCTATCACGCCAGGCGGCTCGGTATTCCCGCCACCATCGTGATGCCGATCGGCACACCCATGGTGAAGGTCGAGAACACCAGGCACCACGGCGCGGAAGTCGTCGTCACTGGCACGACGCTGGAGGAGGCGGCCGCCTTTGCGCGCAGCCACGGCGAGGCCCGCGGCATGATCTTCGTCCATCCCTACGACGATCCGCTCGTCATCGCCGGGCAGGGCACCGTTGGCCTCGAAATGCTGAAGGCCGTGCCGGAGCTCGACACGCTGGTCGTCCCGATCGGCGGCGGCGGGCTGATCAGCGGCATCGCCATCGCCGCGAAGTCGATCAAGCCGTCGCTGCGGATCCTCGGTGTCGAGGCCTGGCTCTATCCGTCGATGTACAATGCGATCCATGACGGCAATCTCCCGGCGCGCGGCGACACGCTGGCCGAAGGCATCGCGGTGAAATCGCCGGGCAAGATCACGACCGAGATCGTCCGCCGCCTCGTCGATGACATCGCGCTGGTCAACGAAGCCGAGCTCGAGCGCGCGCTGGCGACCCTGATCTCGATCGAGAAGACCGTTGTCGAAGGCGCCGGCGCCGCCGGCCTTGCCGCGCTGATGTCCGATCCGTCCCGTTTCGCCGGCCAGAAGGTCGGCCTCGTCCTGAGCGGCGGCAACATCGACACAAGGCTGATCGCCTCCGTCCTGACCCGCGAGCTTGCGCGCGAGGGGCGCCTCACTCAGCTCTCGCTCGACATTCCCGACAGGCCCGGTCAGCTGGCCGCCGTGGCGGCGCTGCTGGCCGAAGCCGGCGCCAACATCATCGAGGTCTCGCACCAGCGGACCTTCTCCGACCTGCCGGCCAAGGCCACGCTGCTGCAGCTGGTCATCGAGACCCGCGACAGCGCGCATCTCGACGAGGTCATGGCGAGGCTCAGCGCATCCGGACTGAGCGCGCGCTGCACGTGAGTGGCGCCTAGCCCGTTATCGCGGCGCCAAGCCCGTGAGGTGATCGATCAACCGGTCGATCTCCGCTTCCGTATTGTAGTAATGCGGGGATGCGCGCACGAGCGGCGGCAGCGCGCGGAGTTCGGCGTCGATGCGGGTGCTCGCCGGATCCGAAGCGCCGATGGCGATGCCTGCCGCAGCGGCGCTCCGAACGATGGCGTCAGCCTCATGCCCTTCCATCGTGAAGCTCACGATAGCGCCCGGCGTGCGGCCGAGGTCGCGAAGGGTGATGCCGCGAATGGAGGCGAGGCCGCTGCGAAGACGGCCCGCCAGCATCTGGCAGCGCTGCGCGATATGTCCCATGCCGATATCGAGTGCATAATCGATGGCAGTGCCGAGCCCGAGCCGGGCCGCGTAATTATTCTCCCAGGTCTCGAAGCGGCGCGCATCGTCGCGCAGCCGATATTGATCGCGCGAGACCCAGGGCGCCGCAAAATGGTCGATCATCGGCGGTTCGAGCTGCTGCAGCAGCGTGCGGCGGACATAGAGAAAACCAGTGCCGCGCGGGCCGCGCAGGAACTTGCGCCCCGTCGCCGACAGCATGTCACAGCCGATGGCTTCGACGTCGACGGCCATCTGGCCGACCGCCTGGCAGGCGTCGAGCAGATAGGGAATGCTGTGCGCCCGCGCGATCTTCCCGACGGCTGCAGCGGGATTGACCAGCCCGCCATTGGTCGGGACCCAGGTGATGGCGATCAGCTTCACGCGCGCGTCGATCATGCGTTCGAGCGCCTGGATGTCGAGTTCGCCCGTTGCGTCGCTCGGCACCACGTCGATGATCGCGCCCGTACGTTTGGCGACTTGCAGGAACGCGACATAGTTGGCCGCGTACTCCGCCTCGGCGGTCAGGATGCGGTCGCCCTTGCGGAACGGCAGCGCGTAGAACGCCATCTGCCAGGCAACCGTCGCGTTTTCCACGAGGGCGATCTCGTCAGGCGCGGCGTTCAGCAGACGGGCGACCGAGCCGTAGACCGCTTCGAGCCGATCGGACTCGCGGTCGGCAGCGGCATAGCCGCCGATTTCGGTTTCGAGATCGATATGCTGCTTCATCGCCGTGGCAACGGGCGCCGGCATCAGAGCTGCGCCGGCGTTATGCAGGTACGCGAGCCGCGAGGCGGCCGGCGTCTCGGCGCGTATCCGGTCGATGTCGATCACTTGCGCCTCCGCTTCTCGCATCTTCGAGCATCAATTAGACGCGTCGAAGAGCGCGAGCAAGACGGCCCGGCTTGGTCTCAGATGCAGAGGCTGAGCAGCTTGATGTGGCAGCTACTGGATTTCGGCTTGCTGGCAGGCGCCGCGTCGCGCTTCACGGCAACCAGCGGCCACCGTCCTTCTTCTTGCCCTTGCCTTTGCCCTTCGGTTCATAGTCGCCGGCAATGACCATCGCCCAATAAGTACGCTTGCCGCTGGCGTTCCTGGCACTCGCGATGCCGACGCGGGAGGCGTTGTGCAGCAACAGGTTCTTGCGGTGCCCGGAGGAGTCGATCCATTGGCCCAGCGTCTTCTCGAAATTGTCGTAGCCATAGGCGATGTTCTCGGCGGCGCGTCCCGCACCGGCCGGGGCGACGCGGCGGTTGAACGGGCCGAGCGCGTCGTGGCTGAGATCGTCCTTCGCCGCCATCGCGCGGGCCTGGTCCATGGCGATGCGGTCGAGCGTGGCATCGCGGACGACGCGGACTTCACCGTGCTTGAGGCGGAAGCCCGAGATCAGCTCGGCCGGGGATTCGGCCATTGCGGGGGCGGCCGCAAGCAGCAGAACGCCGGCGATCAGACCGCCAACCGTACGCTGCATCGTCATCCCCCGAGTGCCCATGACCCCGCCAAGGCTGAATTATCCGACCGCTTCTCTATCGCCAATGTGGACGCTTCAAGGCACGGTCCGCCGGACTAGCCGGCCGGCAGGTCTGCCTCGAAATTGAAGCGGTCGCGCAGGTTCTTGCGCTGCTCCAGAATGTCCTTGAGGAAGGCGCGGTCCTGGTCGTTCCTCATCATCGGCTCGATCAGGTCGAGCTGGTTCATGGCGACCAGTTGCAGAATCTCGGTGCGCGGCTTGCCGCTGGTGTCGCGCGGCAGCGCGTGGACCACCTGGATGTGCTCCGGTGGCTTCGGACCCCTGGCCGCCGAAAGCTCGCTCCGGAGCTGGCCTTCGAGCGTGGCCTGATCCGCTTCGACGAAGGCATAGAGGCCGACGCCGGAGCGCCGATCGGCAAAGGCCACGATGGCGGTGTCGCGCACGGCCGGATTCTTCCGGATCAGCTCGGCCAGCACCGGCGCGTCGTTGACGAGCCGGCGGCCGCCGCCTTCGCGGTCGGTGAAATTGAACAGGCCGCGGGTGATGGCGCGGTAGACCTTCTTGCCCGTGACAAGCCACAGGCTTGCAGCAAACGACTTCTTCGCCAGGATTTTTCGCTCGCGCGGCGTCAGCGCCTCCGGCGCATAGGAGCGTTTGTGCTTGAGCAGGTGGCGGAGATCTTCGTAGGCAAGGATGCGGTAAAGCCGGCCGCGGCGCGCAAAGCAGGCGGCGAGCTGGAAGTCGGTCACATAGGCGCGGCCGTCGCGGCCGACCAGCCAGTTCTGCTCCTTGGCAAGATCGTTGTGGCAGATGCCGGCGCGGCGCAGCCGGCGCAGCGCAGCCTTGGCCGAGCGGAAATAGGCGAGGTCGCCATGAGGCTTTGCCAGATGCAGCGCGACGCCGTCGACGAAGCCGCGCACCAAGGCGCGGCGGCCGGCCCAGAGCAGCTCGGGACCGACGTTCAGACCCTTCGCGAGCGCGAGCGCATGCTTCTCGCGCGCGAACAGATGACGCGCCAGCAGGTACGACCACCACGGCACTTCGTCCAGCCGGCGCAGCACCGCGTCGACCTCGCCGGTCCCGGACCGGAAGCGGCCGCGTTCGACGGTCGAGAACACGTCGCGCTTGAGCAGCACGCCCTCGGTCCAGCGCGCCGAGAGCTCTGCGGCGTCGTCTTTGGGGAGGCTCATCGGAAACTCACGCAGCGGCGGCGATGCGCAGGTGATCGGCGATCCAGCGATCGAGATCGGCAAGCGCCCGCGCACTCATCGCCTGCTTCTTGGCCACCGTCTTCTCGTTGCCGCGCAGCCGCGTACCGTCGGGCTTCTTGGTCGGTGCGCTCGCGAGCGGCGGGAATAGACCGAAATTGATGTTCATCGGCTGGAACGAGCGCGTGCCCGGCTCGATGGTCTCGATGTGGCCGCCGGTGATGTGGCCGAGCAGCGATCCCAGGGCGGTCGTGCCCGGCGGGCTCTCTAGCGTCTCGCCGCGTGCATCCGCGGCCGCATAGAGGCCGGCGATCAGGCCGACGCTGGCGGATTCCACATAGCCCTCGCAGCCGGTCATCTGGCCGGCAAAGCGCAGCCGCGGCTGCGCGCGCAGGCGCAACTGGCCGTCGAGCAGCTTTGGTGAGTTGAGGAAGGTGTTGCGATGCAGGCCGCCGAGGCGGGCGAATTCGGCCTTCTCCAGCCCGGGAATGGTGCGGAAGATGCGCTGCTGCTCGCCGTACTTCAGCTTCGTCTGGAAGCCGACGATGTTGTAGAGCGTGCCGAGCTTGTTGTCCTGGCGCAGCTGCACGATGGCGTAGGCCTTGGTGGTCGGATCGTGCGGATTGGTCAGGCCGACCGGCTTCATCGGACCGTGGCGCAGCGTCTCGGGGCCGCGCTCCGCCATGACCTCGATCGGCAGGCAGCCGTCGAAATAGGGCGTGTTGGTCTCCCATTCCTTGAACTCGGTCTTCTCGCCGGCGATCAGCGCGGCGACGAAGCCGTCATACTGCTCCTTGGTCATCGGGCAGTTGATGTAGTCGGCGCCGTTGCCGCCGGGGCCGACCTTGTCGTAGCGCGACTGGAACCAGGCCACCGACATGTCGATGGATTCGCGATGCACGATCGGTGCGATCGCGTCGAAGAAGGCGAGGGCGTTCTCGTCGGTCAGTTCGCGGATGGCATCGGCCAGCGGAGCGGAGGTGAGGGGGCCGGTCGCAACGATGACGTTGCTCCACTCGGCCGGCGGCAGGCCTGCAACCTCGCCGCGGGCGATCTCGATCAGGGGATGGTCGTTCAGCGCCTTGGTGACGGCCGCGGAGAAGCCCTCGCGGTCGACCGCAAGCGCGCCGCCGGCGGGCACCTGGTTGGCGTCGGCCGCGCGCATGATCAGCGAGTCGAGACGACGCATCTCGGCGTGCAACAGGCCGACGGCGTTGTTGGCAGCGTCATCCGAGCGGAACGAATTGGAGCAGACGAGCTCGGCGAGCCCGTCAGTGCGGTGCGCCTCGGTCATGCGGTCCGGCCGCATCTCGTGCAGCACCACGGGCACGCCGGCTTTGGCGACCTGCCAGGCGGCCTCGGAGCCGGCAAGGCCTGCGCCGATCACGTGCACACTATTGGAATGGGTGGAATGGGGTCCTGTCATGGGGCGGACAGGTAGCGCTTTTCGGCGAGAAGTGGAATCGCCGAGATCGAGTTTTCTGCCTCCGGAAACGACAACGCCCGCACGAGGCGGGCGCTATCGGTCCGTTCCGGTGAAGGGCTGAACGATATCAGCCCTGATACTGGCCGGCGGCAACGCGCGGGATGTCCGAGCGATCGAGGCCGATGTCGGCCAGTTCGCGATCGCTGAGCTGGGACAGCTCGGCAACATTGCGCTGATAATCCCGGAAGGCCTGGATCATGCGGATGAGCGAGAGCAGCATTGGTAGTCTCCTGTAGTTCGATTCAGCCTTTGCCTAGGCGTCATCGTTGAAATGAATATAGGTGGGAGTAGTGCAGTGCGAAAGTTCCGATGTTGCGATGCAGCTAAGCGGAGAGCGCATAGCATCGGTAAGGGGCGATTAACCTCTTGGCAGTCCCGCCCAAGCGCTGGGCGGGAGAGATCGCTTTCTGCAATAAAAGACCGTGAAATCACGGACTTATAGTAAGCGATGCGGTTCCGACGAGGACTGAAATATGTTGCATGTCCGTGATCCGCAACACCATGGGGTAGCTTGTAAGCCCAAGTCTCGCATGCGCGAATCGCATGAATCGATCGGTATAAAAATGAATATATATTCGAATTTTGAGGTGTGACGTGGCGCTTGCGCGATTCGTCGGTGCTGCCCGGCAGGATTGCTCTCACGACCTTCGGCGAGCTCGGTCGCATCCAGCGCCAATGGGGTCTGGGGCTGGCCACCGTCCATTGATGCGGTGCACACACGCCAAGGGTGCGCGCCCTGATTACCAAGTTGTAATGAAAATCAGAATTTTCGCATGCGGCTCTGCGCAGCGCGCAACATCACGCAATTCTCGCGGGGAATTTATTGCGGCAAGTTGCCGCAACCGGAGGAAAGTCATGCCGCAGATTCCGGCAATCTCGCTGGTTCTGTCCCAAGAACAAGAGAAGGAAAGTAACATCATGACGAAGTTACTCGGGGTTATCGCAATCGCTGCCGCCGCATTCGCCGTCGCGCCGGCCCAGGCCGCCAAGCACGCCATGGGCGGCTGCAGCGGGGCCAATCTGGAGAAGACGGAGACCGCGATCGAGAACATGGCCGACGGCGACAGCAAGTTCGTCGCGCAGAAGGAGATCGCTGCGGCTCAGGACTCCCTGCTCAACGGCAAAATGGGTGCGTGCGGCGCGCATCTGAACAAGGCGATGCAGGCCACCTTGGGCAAGTGAACGCTACCCAAGAGAGGGCCGGTCGCCTTGCGATCGGCCCATGCGTTTTGTCACGCGAGATCTAGGGAGCGCGTGCGAGCTGGGCCGCAAAATAGGCGACGGTCTTCGAATAGACCTCGCTCTTGTTCCATTGCTGCAGCACTGAGAAGTTCGGGCCGCCCGGCTGCCAATCCTTACCCCTTTGCCAGCCGTAGCCGGCGAGATAGTTGGCAGTGGAGGCGAGCACGTCGGGCGCATTGTGCAGCAGGTCGCGCTTCCCGTTGCCGTCGAAATCGACGGCATATTTCATCCAGGACGAGGGCATGAACTGGGTCTGGCCGAGCTCTCCGGCCCATGCGCCCTTCATGTCGCCCGGTGCGAGGTCGCCGCGCTGGACGATGCGCAGCGCATCCATCAGCTCGCCGCGAAACTGGTCGGAACGACGGCAGTCATAGGCCAGCGTCGCCAGCGAGCGGATGGTGGCGAACTTGCCGGTGTTGACGCCGAAATCGGTCTCCAGACCCCAGATCGCGACCAGCACCTCGCCGGGCACGCCGTAGGTCTGCTCGATGCGCGACAGCACCGAGCCGTATTGCTTCATCATGTTGGAGCCGCGCGTCATGCGCGGCGGGACCATGCGGCCGGAAAACTCCTCGAAAGTCTGGGTGAAGACCTTCTGCGAGCGGTCGCGCTTGAGCACGCTCTCATCGAGCGTCACACCTGCGAGCCCGGCGGCGATGGCCTGCTGCGAGATGCCCTTGGCTGCGGCATCGGTCTTGAAGTCCGCAAGCCAGGCGTCGAAATTGCCCGAGCCACAGGCAACAGCGGAAAGCGCTGGCTGGGCGGACAGAATGGATGCGGAGAGGGCGAGGGCTGCGAGAGCGAGACGAGAAATCGTCGGGGTCATCAGATGAAATGGATTCCGTGAAGTGATCTGACCGGCCCGCGCAATCTCGGTCGGAACCGCGGCCAAAGCAAGGCGCATGACGGTGCCCGATCCTGCCCGCAGCCGGGCAGGATCGGATGTCACGAGATCGTTAAGCGTCCGTTCGATTCCGCCACGGGAACAGGTTGGCCGGGAAGTCGGCGGCCGGCTTGCGCGGACGATGCGGCGGGGGCGGTACGGGCCGCGCGCCGGGATCGCAGGCGATCACCTTACGGTAGAGATGCCAGGTGGCGTGGCCGAGCAGAGGGATCACGACGGCGAGGCCGAGGAAGGCCGGGATCGTGCCGAGCGCCAGCAGCACCGCCACGATCAGACCCCAGACCGCCATCGGCACAGGGTTCTTCGCCACGACGCGGAGCGAGGTGACCATGGCCTCGAACGCGCCGGCATGGCGGTCGAGCATGAGCGGGAACGACACGACGCTGATGCAGAGTGCGGCGAGAGCGAACAGGAAACCCGTGCCGCAGCCGACCACGATCAGCCACCAGCCTTGCTGGGTCGTCAGCACGCGCGTCAGGAAATCCGAGATCCCGGTGACGCCCTCATAGCCGAACGCCGCAACATAGATCGCCTGCGCGGTCGCAACCCAGGTCACGAACAGCGCGAGCAGCAGCGTGCCGAGGCCGAGCATCGCGCCGAACGAAGGCGAGCGCAGCACCTCAATGGCATCCCAGGCGCTGGCCTCCTCATAGCGTTCGCGTCGGCTCGACAGCTCGTAGAGGCCAAGGGCTGCGAACGGGCCGATCAGGGCGAAGCCCGCGGCCAGCGGAAACAGCAGCGGTAGTACGGAATAACCCATCACCACGCGGGCGAGCACGAGGCCCAGCACGGGATAGATCACGCACAGGACGATGGCGTGGCTCGGAACGGCCTTGAAATCCTCCCAGCCGCGCCGGAGCGCCTCGTGCAGGTCGGACAGTTGGATGGTTCGGATCACAGGTCCAGCCGCATCCGCAGGCTGGGCCGTCGTGGGTACATTGCCCTGGTAGAGTGTGGCCATGGTCGCTAGCTCCCTTGCCGGGCAGCCGCACTCGTCGCCGGCAAACGGCGCAAGCGGCCGCTCTTCTCTGAATTTCGCGATTCCAACCAGACGCGAATTCCGGACGGGGATCGCGAGTTGAACCGTGAGGCTACTCCCAATTCCGAGTCCTGTCCCTCACGCCTGGGTGAAATTTGATGCCGCAGTGCAACCTCAATGATGTCATTCGGTCGTCATTTCGCCGCAGATAAGCTCATGCTGTTTGTTGGTTCGCAGAACTCCGCGGGCGCAACGCAGTGACTTCGTCTATAAGGGGCCACTCAAGGCCCTTCCAACGGATCTTTTTCGGGGAACAGACATGAGCATTTTCGGGAAAATCATGGGCGCGATCTTCGGCAGCCATCCGGCTTCCGCCGCGCCCGCCGGTGGCGCAGCGCCGGACAGTGCCCCCGCGGGGGCCGCGCCGGGCGCATCGGCACCGGCATCAGCGCCGATGGCGGCCGTCGATGTCGCCGCCATCGTCGACAAGGCGGTGGCCGCGCACAAGGGCGAGAAGCTGGAATGGCGCACCTCGATCGTCGACCTCATGAAGGCGCTCGACATCGACTCCAGCCTGGCCGCGCGCAAGGACCTCGCCAAGGAGCTCGGCTACAGCGGCGACATGAACGACTCGGCCAGCATGAATGTCTGGCTGCACAAGCAGGTGATGTCCAAGCTCGCCGCCAATGGCGGCAAGCTGCCGCCTGAGATCAAGCACTGACCGATCTTTCCGGTCGTCGCCGAGGGATCGACAAGGGCCCGCGATCGCGCGGGCCCTTTTGCGTTCAGGCGACGAGGTCCGCATCCTCCGGATGCTTGTCGAGATAGTCGACGACGAAGCCGCAGCCGGCGATCACCTTCCTGCCGTCGTGGCGGATCAGATCCAGCGCACCCTTGACCAGCTCGGAGGCGATGCCGCGGCCGCGCAGCGCGCGAGGCGTCTCGGTGTGGGTGATGATCACCGCCGACGGCGTCAGCCGGTAATTGGCGAAGGCGATGTCGCTGCCGACATCGAGCTCGAAGCGGCTCCTGTCCTTGTTGTCGCGTACCGATGCCGTCATGGCTGATCCTTCTGCAGCGAATGCTTACTCCCTGATCTAGGCGCCTGAACCCGCCATTGCCAAGGCGCGACCAAGGGAGGTTGCCGCAGGGGAGATATCTGCAAAATGCGCGTCCAGCTCAGTCTAGCGGCCTTGCTTGCCGTGCTCGCTTCGGCAGCTCCGGTCCCAGCCGCAGCCGAAGGCGGTCCCGCCTGGGACGCCTGCTTTGCGCTGACCAGCACGCCGGATGAGCGGGTGACGGCCTGCTCGACCGTGATTGACACCAAGAGCGAGACTGGCCGCAGGCTCGCCGGTGCCTATTGCAGCCGCGGGCATGGCCTCACCGAGAAGCGCGAGCTCGATGCAGCGCTGTCCGATCTCGACGAAGCGGTCAGGCTCGATCCTGATTATGCCTGCGCCTACAACAATCGCGGTCGCGTCTATAACTTCAAGCGCGATTATGATCGCGCCATCGCCGATTACGACCAGGCCATTAAGTTCGATCCCTCGCTGGCGCTCGCCTACAACAATCGCGGCGACTCCCGTTACAACAAGGGCGACCTCGACGGCGCCATCGCCGATTTCGACGCGGCGATCAAGCGCAATCCGAGCTATGCCCGCGCTTACGCCAATCGCGGCTACGTCTACGCACGCAAGCACGATACGGCGCATGCGCTCGCCGACTTCAGCACGCGGATCAAGCTCGCCCCGGACCTGATCGCCTATATCGACCGCGGCAACGTCTATCGTGACGCCGAGCAGCTCGACCGTGCGGCCGCCGATTATGGCGAGGCGATCCGGCTCGCGCCCACGGATGCGCGCGGCTGGCGCAATCGCGGCATGATCCGGCTCTACCAGGGCGACAACAAGGGTGGCGTTGCCGACTACGATAAGGCGCTGCAATACGATCCCTCGGACGTGTTCTCCTGGAACAACCGCGGACAGGCTAAGCTGCGGCTCGGCGACAAGCGGGGTGCTATCGCCGATTTCAGGAAGGCGCTGGAATTGGAGCCGGGCCTGCAGCCGGCGCAGGAGTCGTTGAAGCGGCTCGGGGCGCTCTAGCTGCGGTGCGATATGAGTTGATGGCCGGCCAACATCGCGCGGCCATCGAAATAATCCTCGCTCCCGCCCTTGTGCGGTCGCCGGCGGTTCCCACGTGTTCCCTAGGACATACGTCCGAATGCGGCAGGCAGGGTCGCCAGACATTCGGAAGTCGTGATCGCCAGCCGCCGACGTGTGCCTCTGTCAGAGGAGGGTACGATGTCGGGCTTTGGTTTCTTGAATACTCATCGCACATGGGAAGACTGGTCCGGGATGCTGCTCGGCGCGCTGATTGTCGTCTCGCCATGGTTTCCCATTCAGGATCAGCCCGCGATCGTTGGAGACCCAACGGTCATCCTGAATGCAGTCGCAGTCGGCCTGATCGTGTTTGGCATCAGTCAGCTCGAATATGTCGCGCTGCAGCGCTGGCAGGAGGTGGCGACGATCCTGGTCGGGTTGTGGCTCATCGCCTCGCCCTATTTCCTCGGCTATTCCGGTGAAGGGTTCCTGCGCATCTACCACACGAGCCTCGGCGCGGCTGTGGTTCTCCTCGGCGTGCTGCTGCTGTGGCAGGACTGGGACCTGAGTGACCAGGACATGCTCAAGCACGGGCAATAGCCCGTAGATGTCGCGAGGCCCGCCAGGCTACGGGCGGGCCTGCACGGTCATCATTTCACCAGATCCTGATAGTCCGGGTGCTTCTCGATCCACGCCTTCACGAACGGGCATTGCGGGATCAGCTTCAATCCGGCGGCGCGGACCTGGTCGAGCGCGCCTTGCACCAGCTTGGAGCCGACCCCCTTGCCGCCGAGCTCTTTCGGCACCTCGGTGTGCTCGAAGGTGATGACATTGCCGTCGAGCTTGTAATGCTCGGTCGCAAGGTGGCCCTCGACCTCGAGCTCGAAGCGGTAGTGGGCCCTGTTGTCGATGACGTCACTCATGTCGTCTCCGGTCAGCTCTTGAGCGAGTCCGTCAGCATCTTGCGGATCGACCAGGGTTCGCCGTCGGAGGAGCCCCTGATGTCGTCGATCCGCCAGCTACCCGCCTCGCGCACGAAGTCGTAACGCACGACCAGATCAGTGGGTTTCCGGTCGTTGCGGTGGCCGGTGATGGTCACCGCGACGGTCGCCTTGTCCGCCTCCATCTTCTCGGCGTCAACCTTGAACGACTTCACGTCCGGTTCCTGCGAATTGGTGACCGGATCGAAATCGACCGGCCCGACATCGCCCTTCAGCGTATGCGCATCCGCCTTGGCCCACAGCGCGACCAGTGCCTTGGAGAGATATTTGGCCTTGGCCGCCTTGTTCTCGATGATGAAGGCGCCGCCGCCATCGCCCTTGCCCTTGGCGGCGCGGGTATAGATCGCAGTCAGGATGGCGAGGGGATCGCTCGCGGCTGGGGTCTGGGCGAATGCTGGCGAGATGCCGGCTAGCAGAGAAGCGGCGACGAAGGAGCGACGGGTGAGCATGAGATGTCCCTGAGATGATGGCGGACGGCGGCGGGCCGGGGCCGCAGCGCATCTCTGTAGACCGTGGTGAAGGCAGTTCGGTTCAATCACTCGCTTTGGCGAGCCTGGAATCTTCGGCCTGCGGCTGCGGGCGGAGGCAGCCCTGGCAGATGACGAGGGAGCGATTGACCCTGGCGTCCTGCTCGGCCTCGATGCCGTCCTGCGCCTGCCACCATTCCTTCGAATAGGGCTGAAGTCCGGCCTGCGACCTGGTGCGCTCGGACGCGGCACGCGTCGTTCGCGATGGTCCGGAGGCAGCGCGCGGCTGATTGGGATCCTCGCCGGCGCCATCCCAGGCAAAGCGTGCAGGCTTGACGGCGGGATCAGAGGCCAGATGCACTTGCGGGGCCATGGCACATCCGGCGAGCGCCAGCGACAACAGGAGGACGGCGGGCGCTTTGACCATGATGCGCACTCTGTACGCGAGAACTGAGCGAGGTTGCGCCGATCATGTTTAAAATTCCCTGAACGATCGCGGGCCAGCGCGCGACCAACGCGAATGCGATATCTGCTCCTGCTGACTTTCCTTGCCACGGCTGCGCGCGCCGACGACGCAAAGCCGTTCAATCCGGCCGACTATCCGCCCGGCGTGCAGAAGGCGCTGCGTTACGCCAACGAGGAATGCGAGAGCCAGGACGGAGGGGCGGTGACCTTCGCTCCGGACACGGTGCGCAAGGTCGACCTGACCGGCGATGGCCGCGACGATTACATCGTCGATTTCCGTGACACCAAGTGCGGGGAGCGCGAGACCACCTATTGCGGAACCGGCGGCTGCGTCATGAACATCCTGGTCACGCTGCCTGATGGCAGCGTCCGTCCGGTGTTCGACGGCTATGTCCGCAGCTACAAGATCGTGGCGCCGCCGATGAAGCGCGGCGCCGCGCGCGTTGTCCGGTTCGATCCGCACGGGAGCTATTGCGGCGGTTTTGGCGCGCAGGCCTGCTCCAAGGAGAAGGCGATCACCGCAACCCCGTTTGCGTTCAGGCAGCCGTAGGGCAGATGTGCGGCGGACGGCCTTGCGGGGGCGCTGGTGATGGCGATAAATGGGCTGCAATGAGCGGGCGGCTTGCGCGTCGTCCGCGCTCGAAGAGGAAGCCCGATGCAGCCTTTGCGCATGTCCCGCCGCGTCATGAATCTCGCCTATATGCTGACCCAGAATGCGCGGCGGCATGGATCGCGTCCCGGTTTCGTTTGGGGCGACAGATCCTGGACCTGGCGCGAGATCGACGCGCAGGTCTCGGCGCTGGCCGCTGCGCTCGCCGCGCGCGGTATCACGAAAGGCGACCGCATCCTCGTCCATTCCAAGAACGGCGACGAGATGTTCTTCTCGATGTTCGCCGCGTTCCGGCTCGGTGCGGTCTGGGTTCCCACCAACTTCCGCCTGATGCCCGATGAGGTCGCCTACCTCGCAGACGCCTCGGGCGCGAAGGCGTTTCTGTGCCATGTCGATTTTCCCGAGCATGCGGCGGCGGTGAAGGGCGGCGCGCTGCAATTCACCTGGAGCCTCGACGGCAAGGCCCCGTTCGGTGAGCGCTCGGTGGCCGATGTCATCGCCGCGCAGGCCGGCGCCGATGTCGCGAATGCCGAGGTCGAATATGACGACCCCTGCTGGTTCTTCTTCACCTCCGGCACCACCGGGCGATCCAAGGCGGCGGTGCTGACCCACGGCCAGATGGGATTTGTCATCACCAACCATCTCGCCGATCTCACCCCCGGCGTGACCGAAGCGGATGCCTCGCTGGTGGTCGCGCCGCTGTCGCATGGCGCCGGCGTGCACCAGCTGGTGCAGACCGCGCGCGGCGTGCGCACCGTGCTGCTGCCGACGGAAAAATTCGACATCAACGAAGCGTTCCGCCTGATCGAGGCGCACCGCGTCAGCAATCTCTTCACGGTGCCGACCATCCTGAAGATGATGATCGAGCATCCCGCCGTCGACAAATACGATCATTCCTCGCTGCGACAGGTGATCTATGCGGGCGCGCCGATGTATCGCGAGGACCAGAAGGCGGCGCTGACGAAGCTCGGCAAGGTCATCGTGCAGTATTTTGGCCTCGGCGAGGTCACCGGCAACATTACCGTGCTGCCGGCGGCGCTGCACGATCCCGAGGACGGCCCGCATGCGAAGATCGGCACCTGCGGCTTCGAGCGCACCGGCATGGAGGTCTCGATCCAGGATGACGAGGGCCGCGAGCTCAAGGCGAACCAGAGCGGCGAGATCTGCGTGATCGGACCTGCGGTATTCGCCGGCTACTACGACAACCCTGAAGCCAACGCCAAGGCATTCCGCAACGGCTGGTTCCGCACCGGCGATCTCGGCCATATGGACGAGGAGGGGTTTGTCTACATCACCGGCCGCGCGTCCGACATGTACATCTCCGGCGGCTCCAACATCTATCCGCGCGAGATCGAGGAGAAGATTCTGACGCATCCCGCGGTCGGCGAAGTGGCGGTGCTCGGCGTGCCCGACGCGACCTGGGGCGAGGTCGGTGTTGCCGTCTGCGTCGCGCGGGAAGGCGCGAAGGCCGTGAGCGAGGCCGAGATGGCGGCGTTCCTCACGCCGAAGGTGCCGCGCTACAAGATGCCGAAGCGCTTCTTCTTCTGGGAGGCGCTGCCGAAATCCGGCTATGGCAAGGTGCCGAAGCGCATGGTGCGCGACGAGCTCGAGGCGCGCGGGCTGCTCGACCTCGACAAGATCAAGGCAGGCTGAGCGTCGGTGATGCGAAATATCAAGCAGCCCGGCGCGCCCGTCGCCGAACGCATTCAATGGGTGGAGGCGAGGGGACTGGCCTTCTCCTTCACGCTTCAGGCAGGCGTGCCGCTGCTGGAGGCCGCGCGCCGGGGCTTTGCCGCGGAGGGATTTGCCGGTGGCGTGCTGAATTTTTGCGGTGGCGCGCTCGGGCCGTTCGGCTATGTCATGCCGGCACTGTCGAAGACCGGCGAGAATGCCGCGTTCTACAGCGACACCTATCGGCCCCAAGGCATCACGCGCTCGAAGCTCGGCAGCATGACGCTCGGCATGCGCGACGGCGCGCCGTTCTTTCATTGCCATGGGCTCTGGACCGAGGCCGACGGCAAGGCAAGCGGTGGCCACGTGCTCCCCGACGAGACCATCGTGGCCGAGCCGTTCGAGGTCGAGGCGTTCGGCATCGACGGCGCGACGTTCACGGCCGAGCCCGACCCCGAGACCAATTTCAAGCTGTTCGGGCCCGTTGCCGCTGCGAGCACCGGCGCGCGCACGACCAGCCGCGCCTTTGCGCTCCGGCTGCGCCCCAACCAGGACTTTGCCGCCTGCCTCGAAGACTTTTGTCGCACGCACGGCATCGCGCGCGCGAAGATTCATGGCGGCGTTGGCTCGACCATCGGCGCGCGCTTCACCCATGGCGGCGTGACCGAGCCGTTTGCGACGGAGCTGGCGATAACGGCCGGGGCGATCGGGCCGGGCTCTTCGGGTACGCTCGAAGCCACGCTCGATGTTGCCCTGATCGACTACACCGGCGGCATTGCAGAGGGGCGTCTGATCCGTGGCGACAATCCCGTGCTGGTGACCATGGAGCTGGTGCTCGAGGTGTTGGGCTAGGATCGGCGAGCGATCATCAATGAGTACGTAGCTTGGCGATGGCCAAGTACGTCGAGTCACTTATCCCAGAGCTCGATCCCTGGAAGAGGTTGAGCAAGGGGGATTGTCCCTGGCCGATGCTCTGGCTGTTTTTGACGTCATACATGGCGGAGAAACGGCCCAGCAGCTTTTCGACCTTCGCGGGATCGGAGAGATCCTTGATCTTCATGAATTTGTCCACGAACTTGGCCTGCTGATCGATCGGCATCGCCGCCATCGAGTCGGGCAGATTGAAGGTGGTCCTGAACACCTCCGAGAGAGCCTTGTCGGCAAGGATGTCGTATGCGGACGTGATTTCTCCCGCCTTTCGCTGGAAATAGAGCGCCAGGCGCACGCCGGGATTCGTATCCCCCTGCTGCTGCTCGAGGCTTTGCTGGAGGTAGTTCGCCTGTGTTTCCCGCAACTGGACTTGCTTCTGAGGACCAATCATCGCAAGGCGCGCGACGTCGCCCTTGCTGTCGAAATTGAACGACGCCGCGATTTCGGCAAAGCGAGGATCGCTCTCGGTGTTCGCGAAGCTCCTTGGATTGTTCAGATCGGACGCGAAGATCTTCTTGAGATAGTCGGTGCTGACCTTCTTGGGGTCCAGGCCCTTGGCGACGAGAATGAAATCGACCATCTTCCGGTTCGCAAGCAGATCGGAAACGCTGTCTATGCCTGCGATGGCTTCCTGATAAGCCGTCGCGTCTTTCTGGGCCTGTTCCCGAACTGCTTTCTGCTGGTCGGTACTTGCCTGTCTCACCGCTACAATGACGTAGTTCTTCGCAATATCGAGGACTTTGGCCGGGTCCTGAGCCACCAGGGGCGTCGTCAGATTGCCCCTTGCGTCGAAGTTGAAGGCACGCGCGAGCTCGACGTAGCGATCGTCCTTGAGCGTATAGACGTAGCTCTTGGGATCGCTGAGATCGCTTTCGAGGACGGCCTTGACGGTGTCCTGCGAGACTTCTTCGGGATCGAGGCCGACGGCGCCCAGCGCAAAATCATATACGGCTGGAGTCGAGACCAAGGCCTGCACTGACTTGATGTTGAGGATGGCGTTTCTGAACTGCCTGATTGCCAGAGCTTCGTTCAGCGGGCTTGCCGCCGCATAGACGGCGGACTTGCTGTCATCGAACCGCTTTGTCGTGAGCGTGACGTTTGCGGCAGTCTGCGCAGACACGCCCGAGGGCAGCGACCCGTCAGGCGAAAACTCGAATGCGCCGGCCAGGTCTACAAAGTTACCTATCGTCGCTATCTGGTCGCTGAGGTCGGATACGCTCTTCGTGTACGACTCCAGGTGATATCTTTCGACCAGGATCTGGACGTTCAACTGGGCCACGTCAGCGCCCGGTTGCGAGAGCTGGGCCGTGTAGTCGGCGATTTTCGTATTGGTGGCGCTGACGTCCGATTTCGCTTGCGCGAGCTGGGCGTTGAGGCCGCTCAACTGAGACGCGAAGGTGGTGTTGACGTAGCTGTTTGGATCGGATGGATCGCTGCGCAGGACCTGACTTATCGTGTCGCTCGGCCACTTGCTTTGATCGATCCCGAATGCCGAATAGACATAGTTGCGGAGACGATCGTTGTTCAGCAGCTGGTCTGCACTGCTGATGCTGCCGATCTGTGCGCTGTAGTATTTCGTATCGTCCGCAAGTGCATCGACCTGGCTCTTCTTGGTCGCCGTGTACAGACCGATCATCTCGTCGATCTGGTCCTCCGATTGCGCAACCGGCGTTGTAGTGCCCGTGAAGGAGAATGCCGCGGCAAACTCCTGGTAACGCTTGTCGACCAGCTTGTTGACGAAGCTCGTTGCGTCGGAGAGGTCGCTCTCCAGCACCTTTTTCATGAAAGCCTTGGCATACGCCATGTCTTCCAGGCCATATGCCTTCATCGCATAGTGATAGAGGCGATAGTCCTTCATGAAATCGTCAACGGTCTTCACCTTGCCGATGTTGGCCTTGTAATAGGCGGCCTCTCGCGCGACGTCGGCTTGCTGTTCAACCCGCGTCAGGGACTGCTTGAGATGGCGCGAAATGTAGTTGTAGCTGAAATACGTTGATACCATCGCGCATTCCTCGCGGCTTCGTACGGTCCCGGACTTCCGTCAATCATTGCGGGGTCGCGAGGGAGGTGGGGGCTGGCCTCATGCCGTCGGCTGTCTCACGGCTGCGTTCTCTCGGGGGCATTCTGAGACCGCAATCTCAGGTCTTAATTTTGGTCAAGTAACGCATGTCGGGTTTTGTTGCTGTTTGTTTCCATATGTTTCTCAAATGCAGCTTGCGCGAAGGTGGTGTTCCTGATGTGTTCCAATCAAAAGATGGGTTGGGAGGCGGGCATGAGCCGAACAGGCACGCGGCTTCGCATTCTCGCGGCAGATCGTGCCCGAGGTTCATGGCAATCATCGCCCCAGGAGTGCCGAGGGCGCAGGGAAGGCCGGGTGCCGGCTGGCACCCACGGTCCACTGTGCGAAAATTGCGCTACGAGAAGCTGCACAGCGGCATACAGATGAAGCCAAACATCCGGCCTTCCCTGCGCAGTGGTTTGACGGCTTATGTCGTGCTCTCCCCGGGGAGCGATGCACTATTGCCCCCGTTGCCCTGCGGATGGCTGATACGCGCGCCCGGTTGGGCCGCAGCATCACAGCAGGACTTGGCGCACAGACCCCGGGCGCCAGGACCACACGATTTTGCCGTACGCGGGCGGCACCGGTCGTGTGCGCGAAAGCCGTTGCTCACGGCGTGAGCCGCCCTGCAAACCACCTTCGCGCCGACGCCGCCCGCGTCCACCACGTCCCCGCCCGCGTGTCGTGACGATCGCGATACGCCCCTCGGACCAGGCTGGGATGGCCGCAACATGCGATAATTCCGAATTCGCGTAAAGCGAATTATTTTCATCATGGCGCATTGACCCGGGTCTGGTGTGTTTTGTCCGTCTTGCAGCGCAAGGGATGGTGCGGACGGGCGAGCGCCTCCGCCACAGCCGTGCCGCGAACCGGTCTCGCCACGGTCCAAAAATGCGCTACCATGGTCTCAGCGCGCCTCAAGTCGCGCAGATCCAAGAGTGAGGAAACGGTATGAGGATGAGAAGCGGAACGGCGATCGCCGGGGTGGCGGCGCTGGCGGTGGTGGGGATGGCCCTGACGACGGCGTTCGAGCCGGCCTGGGCCCACGGGCCGACCCGGCAGAAGGTCCGGGAATCCATCGAGATCAACGCACCCCCGGCCAAGGTGTGGGCCGTGATTGGCAATTTCCAGGACATGAGCTGGCTGCCGCCCGTGACCAAGACCGAGGGCGAGAAGGGCAACGAGATCGGCGCGACACGGAAGCTGACGCTGACCGGCGGCGCCACCGTGGACGAGGAGCTCTACAAGTTCGACGCCGCCGCGATGACTTATTCCTACCGGATCACCAACGTCGACGTGAAGGTGCTGCCGGTCACCAACTATTCCTCGACGCTGACGGTGACGCCGAGCGCCGACGGCAAGGGCGCGACGCTGGAATGGGCCGGCGCGTTCTACCGCGGCTTTCCCAACAACGACCCGCCGCCGGAGCTGAGTGACGAGGCCGCCAAGACCGCGGTGAGCGGGCTTTACAAGGCCGGCCTCGAGGCGCTGAAGAAGAAGATCGAGAGCGGAAGCTGACCGTGCGGGTCCTGGTCCTGGCGGTGCTCGCCGCCAGCCTTGCTTGCCCGGGCTGCGCCTCCGCCGAGGAGGCGTTCGTCACCAACCAGCTCAGCGACGATCTGATGGTCGTCGACCTCGCGATCTCGCGTAGCGTTGCGACCATCCCGATCGGCGGCAAGCCGGCGGGCGTAGCCGTCAGCGCCGACGGGCGCTTCGCCTATGTCACGAGCCCGGACGCCAAGGCGGTGACGGTGGTGGATGCCGCCACGCGGCAGGTCGCTGGCCGGATCGAGGTTGGCGGCGGGCCGCTCGGCATCGCGGTCGCCCCCGACGGCAAGACGATCTATGTCGCGGACTGGTATGCGGCGGCGGTGCGGGTGATCGATGCCGCGAGCCTCAGCGTCACCGCCAGCATCGTGGTCGGTGCCTCGCCGTCGGGCCTGGCGGTGACGCCTCACGGCAAGCTGCTGCTCTCGGCCGACCGCGACGACGACAGCGTCTCCGTCGTCGATACGGCGACGCGCCAACGCAAGGCGACGATCAAGGTCGGCACCCGCCCGTTCGGCGTCACCATCGATGCCGAGGGAAGGCGCGCCTATACCGCCAATGTCGGCTCCGACGATGTCTCGGTCATCGATATCGCGGAAGCGCGCGAGATCGGCCGCGTGCCCGTCGGGATGCGCCCCTATGCGGTTGCGCTGACGCAAGGGCGCGGCTTCGTCACCGACCAGTATGGCGGCACCGTCAGCGTGTTCGACCTGGCAAGCCTGAAGCCGGTCAAGAGCATCAATGTCGGCGACTACCCCGAAGGCATCAATGCGACCGCCGACGGCAAGCGCGTCATCGTCGCCTGCTGGGAAAGCAACACGCTGAGCATTATCGATGCGGTCGAATTGAAGGTGATCGGCGAGATCAAGACCGGCGACGGCCCGCGCGCGTTCGGGGCGTTCTTGCGCAGGACGGAGTAGGGGATGTTTTGCCGTAGCCCGCATGAGCGGAGCGACATGCGGGACTCGCTTCAGGCGCGGAAGGTCCCGGATGTCGCTCCGCTCATCCGGGCTACGGACTCATTTCGATCCGGCAAACGCCTGCAGCTTCACGAAAAAGTCCTTCAGGATTGCGTTGCGGTCCACATACGTCACGTAGCGGATCGCATGCCGCCGGCGGTCGATGCTCCAGGTCATCTGATCGGTAAGAACCGGGGCCGGGATGATCACGCTCGGTGCCCACGCAGGGTTGAGCAGCCAGCCGACCGGCGCCATGTCCCAGATTTCCTTGGCCCAGCCCATGTGGTCGGACGAATATTCCTTGAAGCGCATGGCGAGAAACGCGCCGATGCTGCCGTGGGGTTCGACGTAGCGTTCGATCTCCGGCACCGTCGCGTGAAGACGCGAGGTGACGCCCATGCACGGGACGAGGACGAGCGGCACGCCGCTGTCGAGCAGCACCTGCGCGCCGCCGACGTCCTGCTTCAGATTGAACTCGACCGTGTGGGGCCATTCCAGCGCATGGCCGCCGAGCCAGACCACGACGATCCGGTCGATGATGTCGGGCGCCCTCAGCAGCGCCGAGGCGACGTTGCTGATGGCGCCGATGGCGACCACGTAGAGCGGATTGTCCGGCGTGCCCGCGCGCGCCTGGGCGATGAGGTCGTCGACGGCGGGTGCCGTCCGCGCCGTCTTGCCGGGGCCGACATAGTCGGTGACGCCGCGATGAACCAGGCCTTCCGGCGCGACGTTCAGGCGGTCCAGCAGGCGCAGGATTTCCTGATAGCTCAGCTCCATGCCGTGGCCGGGACTGTCGGCGCGCGCATTGAAGAACGGCGCGGCGTAGATCGCCTCGACTGAGAGGCGGTCCTTCGACAGCAGCATCTGCACGAGCGCGAACTGGTCGTCGATCTCGTTATAGGTGTCGGTGTCGAGCACGACCCGCAGCCGGCCGACCGGCGGCTCCAGGAGCTTGAGGCGGCTTGCATCCGTGAGTGTCATCGGCGTTCCTCGAAAAGTTCGTAGGTGGGTTAGCCCGCAGATGCGCAAAGTGCATCGGCTCGGCATGCCCCACCGCGTCTGTTTCTGCGGATGCGAACAGTGGTGGATTACGCTTCGCTAATCCACCCTACGTTTCCGCGTAAAGTATCCGCGATGTCGCGCATCTGTTCGAACATGTGGTCCGGCCCCAGCGCCCGCAACGCCGCCGGCGCCGCATAGCCCCAGCTGACCGCGCCGCAGGCAACGCCTGCGGCCCGCGCCGCCTCGATATCGCGGACCTCGTCGCCGATCGCGATGACGCGGCCGGGGTCCACGCCGGCGCGGCGGACGACCCGGCGGAATTTCGCGGCCTTGCCAAACAGCGATGCCGAGCAGTCGTAATGCGCGAACAACGCCGCGGCCTCGCCGAGCTTCTCGCGCGCATTGGCTTCGCTGTCGGAGGTCACCAGCGCGAGCTGCACGCCGTTCTCGGCCAGCGTCCGCAGCATCGTCTCGACGCCCGCAAACAGCGCAATCTCGCTGGCTGCCTCCGCCTTCAGCCGCCGCGCATGCCGCGCGATCGCCGGCAGCTTCCACAATGGCACCTCGAGCCGGGTGAGGATTTCGCGGCTCGAAGCGTGCCGCAGCCCCTCGATGTCCTCATCGGCGACCCGGCGAAAGCCGAAGCGATCGGCGACGTCGTTGATGGTGCGCAGGAACCAGGGAAAGCTGTCGGCGAGGGTGCCGTCGAGATCGAAGATGGCGAGGGAGTAGAAGGACAAGTTTAGTTTGCTGCTTCCTGCCTAGTTCTTAATGATACGATCAAAACTAGTCGCTCGCGCGGTCAAGCCACTGGAGACAATTCTAGATTCTTTAGAAGCTCAAGCGCCTGTTTGTCACGCCCATCTTGTGTTTTTGCGCCCTTCCGGCGGACCAATTCCTCTTTCCAATCTCGCCGTGCTTCAACATAGGCAAGCCAATGAATCGTGGCCGCTAACTCTAAAACGGTCGCTGAACAGCGCTGCATTTCAAAGAGAGCCGACTTAATCTGATCCAATGGAAGATGTTGATCGACTCGATCTCCGTCACCAGCTTTGCTCGCGCGATAGATGACATATGGAACACCATCGCTCACCCGTCGCCCGGAGTTCGCGTTAAGGCGTCCAAAGATGACATCATCTTCGACCTGTTCAGCCAATTCCTCAGAGTAGGGACCGTAGTGATGATACTCGAAGGAAAACCCGCTTCTCAATCCAATCTGATCAAGCAAGTATACTTCTTTTTGAAGGCGAATCTTGCCTACAATCTCGCCTCCAGCCAGCTGAATCAAGCTCGGGACATCTTTCTTCATGGTCGTTTCCCACCAATTGCTTCGATTGCTTCATGCGCTTTCTTGCAATCTGCTTCATTGAGGAAATAGTAGCGCTCGAATGGCCTTTCTCTGTCGGATGCAGCTATAGTCGCATCCACAAAATCGGTAATCTCCTTCAAGTCGCCATTAGCAAATTGAATCATGAGTCGTTTCTGAGCTCGATTGTCGTCCGCGCCGATAGCGCCGTACAAGCTGAGTTTGGCTGAGTCGCGAAATACGGTCTTGCCAAGATCAGCCTTAAACGATTCGTCCAAGCGATGTTTTAATCTCCGCTGCCTTTCAACGTCAGATGGGAAGGTAATCTGAACATCAACGCACGCGGGAAGTTTGCGATTCAGAATGCGACTCGCCAACGCATTACACATACCGTCGCCGCTTCGAGCGAGAGAGTGAATGGCGCCCCAGATAAGGTCATCATCAAGAAGACGATAATTCTCAAGTGTTTCGCCGTTGGGCGAAAAGAAGCGAATTACGGGGTTATCAGCATCAAGTCCCTTGATCTCGGTGCCGGCCGCAACTTGCCGCGCAATCTCGCGGAAAAGAGAGCTAACAAGCTGTTCGATGCCTCTGGTAGCCTTGTGGAAATAGACGTTCGTATAAAGCCGATATCTTGCAAGCAAAAAGTCTTCGGCCGCGTCGCGAGCCTTGTAGAGCAAGCAGAAGCTATGCCGATAAATGGCATCTTTTTCTGCGTCAGCAGGAGACACGTCTATTTCGGCAACGCGGACGTTATCCATTAGCCATTCAATGTCGATCGCTCCTGCTCCAACTCCAGTCATGTACCGGTCGCGCTCGAGGTAATCGAGTCGATCTGCATCGAAGGAGCTAGACACGATGGCGTGGTACATGTCCGTCGCCGTTTCAGCTCGAATTAGATCCGCAACTTCCTTCGCTTCTACTTTTGCCTCAGCCAGGATCGACGCTATTGCACCTTTCTCGTCTTCGACCATCTCTGCCGTGAACGCTTCGTGCTTTCGAATTTTCGCTTTTGCGTTCCCGTCGCCGCGTTCCTCGGCAATGCTCTTTCGTGCTTCCTCGAAGGCGTGACTAAACGGGCCGTGTCCGATGTCATGCAGCAAAGCTGCCAGTACGGCGACTCCAGCACGATGTGGATCGAAATCGCCAACAACCCTTTTCAATTTAATCTCGCGTTCGATAATTCTGACGAGTCGCCTTGCGTTGTGAAACACACCGACAGAATGAGCGAAACGCGTATGCGTGGCCGACGGGTATACGAATTCAGAGACGCCCAGCTGCTTTATGCGGCGAAGCCGCTGGAAGTCTGGCGTCTCCAATAGACTCCAAGCCGTCATATCGAGCGGCTCCTCCGCCCGGAACACGATCATGTCGTGGAGCGGGTCGCGGATGCGTTCAGTTTTACTGCCGTTACCGTGACGGTCTGGCATGAGAACAAATAGAGAACATTTTGCCGAATGTCCAGAAAAGAATCAGTTTTCGACACTAGAGTGTCGGCGGATGGTTAATGAAATGCAACCGTAGGTGTGCGGTGCCCTTTTAGAGGTCCACTGAACCTACTCCGCCGCCTCGCTGGTGCTCCGCCGCTTCGGCTTCCGCGCCTTCTTCAGCACCGGCTCCAAAAACTTGCCCGTATAGCTCCGCGGCGCTTTGGCGATGTCTTCCGGCGGGCCCCAGGCGACGATCTCGCCGCCGCCGTCGCCGCCTTCGGGGCCGAGGTCGATGACCCAGTCGGCGGTCTTGATGACTTCGAGATTGTGCTCGATGACGACGACCGTGTTGCCTTGCGCGACCAGCTCGTGCAGCACCTCCAGCAGCTTCTTGACGTCGTGGAAGTGCAGGCCGGTGGTCGGCTCGTCCAGGATGTAGAGCGTGCGGCCGGTGGCGCGTTTTGACAATTCCTTCGCCAGTTTGACGCGTTGGGCTTCGCCGCCTGAGAGCGTGGTCGCCTGCTGGCCGACGTGAATGTAATCGAGCCCGACGCGGTGCAGGGTCTGAAAAGTCTCGCGTACGCGCGGCACCGCTTTGAAGAATTCGGCGGCTTCCTCGACGGTCATGTCGAGCACGTCGGCGATGCTCTTGCCCTTGAACAGGACTTCCAGCGTCTCGCGGTTGTAGCGCTTGCCCTTGCAGACGTCGCAGGTGACGTAGACGTCAGGCAGGAAGTGCATCTCGATCTTGATGACACCGTCGCCCTGGCAGGCCTCGCAGCGGCCGCCCTTGACGTTGAAGGAGAAGCGGCCGGGCTCGTAGCCGCGCGCCTTCGCCTCGGGCAGGCCGGCGAACCACTCGCGGATCGGCGTGAAGGCGCCGGTGTAGGTCGCCGGATTCGAGCGCGGCGTGCGGCCGATCGGCGACTGGTCGATGTCGATGATCTTGTCGATGTGCTCGAGGCCCTCGATGCGATCGTGAGGAGCTGCGCCTTCGCTGGCGCCGTTCAGCTTGCGGGCGATGGCGCGGTAGAGCGTGTCGATGAGCAGCGTGGACTTGCCGCCGCCGGAGACGCCGGTGACGCAGGTGAACAGGCCGAGCGGAATCTCCGCCGTGACGTTCTTGAGGTTATTGCCGCGCGCGTTCACCACCTTGATGGTGCGGCGATGGTTCGGCGGGCGCCGCTCCGGTACCTCGACCTCGAGCTCGCCGGTGAGATACTTGCCGGTCAGCGATTTCGGGTTGCGCATGATCTCGGCTGGCGTGCCTTCGGCGACGATGTTGCCGCCATGCATGCCGGCGCCGGGGCCGATATCGAGCACGTAGTCGGCGAGGCGGATGGCATCCTCGTCATGCTCGACCACGACCACAGTGTTGCCGAGGTCGCGCAGGCGCTTGAGCGTGTCGAGCAGGCGGGCGTTGTCGCGCTGGTGCAGGCCGATCGAGGGCTCGTCCAGCACGTAGAGCACGCCCGTGAGGCCCGAGCCGATCTGCGAAGCCAGGCGGATGCGCTGGCTCTCGCCGCCGGACAGTGTGCCAGAGGAGCGGGAGAGGGTGAGGTAGTTGAGGCCGACGTCGAGCAGGAAGGTCAGGCGCTCGCGGATTTCCTTCAGGATACGGCCGGCGATCTCGTTCTGCTGCTTGTTCAGCGCCTCCGGCACGGTCTCGAACCACTCGCCGGCGCGCTTGACCGACAGCTCCGAGATCTCGCCGATATGCTTGTCCCCGACCTTGACGCAGAGCGCCTCGGGCTTCAGCCGAAAGCCCTTGCAGCCCTCGCAGGGCACGTCGTGGAAATACTTCGCCAGCTCCTCACGCGCCCACTCGCTCTCGGTCTCGCGATAGCGGCGGTTGATGTTGGTGATGACGCCTTCGAACGGCTTCTTGGTGTCGTAGGAGCGCACGCCGTCCTGGTAGGAGAACTTGATCTCGTCCTCGCCGGAGCCGTAGAGGATGGCGTCCTTGGTCTTCTTGGCGAGATCCTTCCACTTGGTGTCGAGCGTGAACTTGTAGTGCTTGCCCAGCGCGGTCAGCGTCTGCTCGTAATAGGGCGAGGACGACTTGGCCCAGGGCGCGATCGCGCCCTTGCGCAAGGACAGCTCCTTGTCGGGAATGACGAGGTCCTCGTCGACATGCTGCTCGACGCCGAGGCCGCCGCAGGCCGGGCAGGCGCCATAGGGATTGTTGAACGAGAACAGGCGTGGCTCGATCTCGGGAATGGTGAAGCCGGAAACCGGGCAGGCGAATTTTTCCGAGAACAGGATGCGCTCGGGGCCGCTCTTGTCGTGGATTTTTGCCGTCTTCTTTTTCTCTTCCGCAGGCGCGGCTGCCGGCGCGTCGGCGAACTCGACGACGGCGAGGCCCTCGGCGAGCTTCAGCGCGGTCTCGAAACTTTCGGCGAGGCGCTGGCCGATGTCGGCGCGCACCACGATGCGGTCGACCACGACGTCGATATCGTGCGGGAATTTCTTGTCGAGCGTCGGAGCTTCCGCGAGCTCATAGAAGGTGCCGTCGATCTTGACGCGCTGGAAGCCCTTCTTGAGCCATTCGGCGAGCTCTTTCCGGTACTCGCCCTTGCGGCCGCGCACGACCGGGGCGAGCAGATAGAGGCGGGTGCCCTCGGGCAGCGCCAGCACGCGGTCGACCATCTGCGAGACGGTCTGGCTCTCGATCGGCAGGCCGGTGGCCGGCGAATAGGGCACGCCGACGCGCGCCCAGAGCAGGCGCATGTAGTCGTAGATCTCGGTGACGGTGCCGACGGTGGAGCGCGGGTTCTTCGAGGTTGTCTTCTGCTCGATCGAGATCGCCGGAGACAGTCCGTCGATCTGATCGACATCGGGCTTCTGCATCATCTCCAGGAACTGGCGGGCATAGGCCGACAGCGACTCGACGTAGCGGCGCTGGCCTTCGGCATAGATGGTGTCGAAGGCGAGCGAGGATTTGCCGGAGCCGGAGAGGCCGGTGAACACCACCAGCTTGTCGCGGGGGATCTCGACGTCGATGTTCTTGAGGTTGTGCTCGCGCGCGCCGCGGATCGTAATTGCGCGCAGGCTGGAGCCCGCGTTCTGTTGTTGGCGCTTCGCCTTGATCACTTCATCCATCCGAGTTGCCCTCAAGGAGCCCAAAGGTGCGCGATCGCGCCAACAAAAAAGGCGCGCTTCGCCCGGAACCGGGATCGGCGCCGATGGGTGTGGCAGCGAACGTAGGAAGAACGGAGACGGATTTCCAGAGGGAGTTGCGAATCGTCAACGGAATGTTGGCGCGCTGGCGGCATCTGGCAGCAGAAGGGTGGGCGGAACTGCTCTGGAACGTGCCGCCAAACAAAAAGGCCGGCGCACGGCCGGCCTTTCGTAACGCGAGGGCGTTGGAGCGAAGACTAGTACTTCGCCACCACCGGGCCGCCGAAGGTGTAGTTGAGGCGGACGGTGCCCATGTCGACGTCCTGCTTGATACGGTCGATACGGTCGTTGATGCCGACAATCGTGAACGAGTTGTTGCGCTTGCCCATGAACAGATGGTCGTACTCGATCGCAACGGACCAGCCCGGCGCGAAGCCGAATTCGAGGCCGGTGCCGACCGCGCCGCCCCAGCGCGTCTCGCTTGCGCTATCGAGGACGACGCCCCCCACCGTACCGTTGTACTTGGCGTGCGTGACGGCCGCGCCACCCTTCACGTACCAGAGCACGTTGTTCCAGGCATAGCCGACCTGGCCGGTGAACAGGCCAAGCGCGTCGATCTTGGTCTCGTTGACCAGCGGTGCGAGCACCAAGCTCGTGTTCGAGCCCTTCAGGTTGGCCCAGTCACCCTGGGCTTCAAGGCCGAACACCCAGCTGGCCGATTGCCAGCGATAGCCGATTTGGCCACCGACGACGCCGCCGGTCGCATTGTGACAGCCTTCAGCCGTGTCCGGACCCGCAACGCCGAAGATATTGTTGACGTCCCAGCAATTGCGGCTCGAGGCGCCACCGGCGTTGGCACCGATATAGAATCCGCTCCAGTTGTAAATCGAGGCCACCGCGACCGGCGCCTTGGTGTAGGGGCGGGCCGCAAGATCGGCCGCCGAGGCCGGTGTCAACGCGCTGAGTACGAACAGACTGGCCGAAGCCAGCAAAATCTTCTTCATCTGATTCCCCAGTTTCCGTTTCTCTTTGTTGCCTTCCGCAAGGAAGAGCAGCGGAGCCTATGACCCAACTGACGTCACAGCTTTACACTATGGAAGCCTAAGGTTGTGTCACCGGAGAGCCACATCTCTTCGAAAACGTGAGTGGCGGGCTGAGGTATATTGCTACGCGTGAAGACAACAAAAAGGCCGGCGCGAGGCCGGCCTTTCGTAACGCGGGTAGCGTCGGAGACGAAGCTTAGTACTTCGCGACGATCGGGCCGCCGAAGTGATAGTTCACGCCGACCTGCACGGTGTGGAAGTTGAGCGAGCCAGAAGCCACCGGAACGCCGATGTTTCCGAAATAGGTTTCGCTGCCGAGGCTGCGATAGAGGTACTCGCCCTTGACCGACCACTGCGGAGCGAAGAACGCCTCGACGCCCGCACCGACGGTCCAGCCCGAGTGGAACTTGCTGTCGGAGATGGTCACGCCGAGCGCGCTGGCGCTGAGCTTGTTGTCGATCCAGGCGTAGCCGCCCGTGCCGTAGAACAGAACGTTGTTGACGGCCCAGCCGATGCGGCCACGCACGGTGCCGAGTGCATCGGTCTTGGAGGTCGCGGTGATGCCGAGCGCGGTCGCCGAGGCGCTGACGTCAGCCCAGGCGGCATCCGCCTCGAGGCCGAACACGACGTTGCCGGTCTGCCAGTTGTAGCCGGCGGTGCCGCCGACGAAGCCACCCTTCATCTTCGGATCGGAGTCGGCCTGCCAGGCGCCGCCGCCGACGATACCGAGGTAGAAGCCGGTCCAGTTGTAGACCGAAGCCACAGCGACCGGAGCCTTGGTGTACGGGCGGGCCGCGAGATCAGCCGCCGACGCAGGGGCAGCCAGAGCGAACAAACAGGCCGAAGCCAACAAAACCTTCTTCATTTTTAACCTAATCCCAGTCCCAGTTTCTGTTGTTGCCTTCCGTGAACGGAAGGGCATCGGACGCCGTGGTCCAACTGGCGTCGTGCTTACACCAACGAAGCCGCAAGTTGTGTACCCGAAAAGCCACAACAGTCACAAAACGTCATAATCGCTGACTGATTAGCCCCTTCGCGCGCAGCAGGCAGCAAAAAGGCCGGCGCGAGGCCGGCCTTTCGTCAGAAGAGATTAGGCTTGCGATCAGTACCTGGCGATCCCCGGGCCGCCCCAACGGTAGTTCAAGCGGATGAGGGCGAGATCGACGTCCTGACTGACGCGTTCGGTCTGAACGAAGGCTCCGCCGAAGGTGAAGTCGACGTTTCGGTTGCCGAGGAAGATGTGATCGTACTCGAAGCCCACCGACCAGTTCGGGGCGAAGCCAAATTCGACTCCCGCGCCGACCGTTCCGCCCCAACGTGTTCCGTTGGCCGAACCGAAGGTCGTGCCAGCACCAACAAAGCCCGGCGCGATGATGAGGTCGTATCTGTCGTCCACTACGGCGGCGCCGCCCTTGACGTAGACCAAAACGTTATTCCAGGCATAACCGACCTGACCGGTAATCAAGCCGAAGGCGTCGACCCGCGTACGGTTCTGCTGACCTGGCGCGGTCGGGCTGATGTTTCTTCCACTGAAGTCAGCCCAGTTGCCTTGGCCTTCCACGCCAAACACCCAATTGGCCGACTGCCAGCGATAGCCGACCTGACCACCGACTGTGCCGCCCGTTGCGTTATGGCAGCCGTCATCGATCAGCGTACCGGTGACCGGCGTCACGAAGTCCCAGCAATTGCGGCTCGAGCCCCAGCCGCCGTTGATGCCGATGTAGAAACCGCTCCAGTCGTAGATGGTCGCGACCACCGGGGGTGGAGCCTTGGTATAGGGACGCGCCGCCATATCCGCCGCGCTTGCGGGAGCCGACAGGCCCAACGCCACTACACCGATTGTACCAATCAAAATCTTATTCATTGCAGTCTCCCCAGGTAAGGTCCGCTTCTTGTTATCCCCGAAGCGGCCAATCAGGCGCGACGCCCATATGAACTTAATTCCGAGGCAACCGTAGCCTAAGCAGCAGGCAGAGTCCGTCTCCGAAATGCAACACTCGCAGGACAAGTGTGCGGCGTGTAACTTTATGAATGTTAAGTGCTTTTTGCCGATTGCGGGAACCTGAAAAAGTTCCATCCGGTGCGCACTATTTGAGCGACTGCAGGCACCGCCCGAACGGAACATCCGCGCCCGCCGGGAAAGAACAAATCTGGAACAAGCCGGAAGGCGATGCTATATATGGGGATAACCTGAGGGCTGGTGGGCTGTTCGGTCCGCGCAAGCGTATAGGGTCGCCTCAATCAGGTTGCAGGGGACCGCGGGTGCGCGGCGCGGCCTTGCGAATGCGGCCTTACGAATTCATGGCATTTGGAGTGGAGAGCGGCGATGGCGGGAAGCGTCAACAAGGTCATTCTGGTTGGAAATCTCGGCAAGGATCCTGAAATCCGCCGCACCCAGGACGGGCGGCCGATCGCGAATCTGAGCATCGCGACCTCGGAAACCTGGCGCGACAAGAACAGCGGTGAGCGCAAGGAAAAGACCGAGTGGCACCGCGTCGTCATCTTCAATGAGGGTCTCTGCAAGGTCGCCGAGCAGTATCTGAAGAAGGGCGCGAAGGTTTACATCGAGGGCGCGCTCCAGACCCGCAAATGGACCGACCAGAGCGGCGTCGAGAAGTACTCGACCGAGGTCGTGCTCCAGGGCTTCAACTCGACGCTGACGATGCTCGATGGCCGCGGTGGCGGCGGAGGCGGCAGCTTCGGCGACGAGCCGGGCGGCGATTTCGGCTCCTCCGGTCCGGTCAGCAGTGCGCCGCGCCGTCCCGTTGCCGCCGGCGGCGGCCGCAACAACGACATGGACGACGACATCCCGTTCTAGGGCTTGGAAAGGGGCGGCTCGGCCTGGCGCAGATAACGGCCAGCCCGGTTTTCAAGGATCCGGACAAGGACAGGGTCCATGAATTCGTAGTCGTCCGGAATGTCGAGGCAGATGACCCGCTTGTTGTTCAAGCTGGATCGGAATTTCCGGTTCAGCTTGTTCCGGTGGGCCTTCGCCATGACGAAGATGATGTCGGCCCATTCGATCTGTTCGGTGGACAGCAAGACGTCCGCGTCGTTCGAAATGCCGGCCGAGTCGGTCTCGATTCCCGGCCAAGTCGAAAACACCTGCTCGGCGGTCGGGCTGCGGAGGCGATTGGCGCTGCATATAAAAAGGACGTTGGTCACTTACCGCTTCTCGGAGTGATCGATCAGGTGTCCGCGAGAAGAATGCTCGGTGCCTTGCGGGCAGGCTTCCCAGAGTTCCTGCTACATAAATGCCGTTCATTGGTCGATGGAATCGACGACATTCCGATCTGACGCGAGGTCGGAACTGTCCACTCACGTGAAGCGACAGGATTTCTTACCAATTATCGGGTAGGGCTCGGGTTTTTCGCCCTTGCCTCATGTGCTGCCTCAAGTCTTTGACGGGATGAGATGTGAATGGTATTAACTTCATGTTAATCGTATTCACATCGGTCGCCGCCTCGACCCGAGGAAGTCCCGCATGAGTTTTGCGCCGCTGCTTGAGGCCGCTCCCGCCATCCCGCTGCATGCCTTTGCCGCAATGGGAGCGTTCGTGCTCGGCCTCGTTCAGTTCTCCGCCCCCAAGGGCACGCTGCCGCACCGGACAATCGGCTGGATCTGGGTCGTCCTGATGGTGGTCGTGGCGGCGTCGTCGTTCTGGATCCACCAGATCCGCCTGTTCTTCGCCGGCGCGCTGGTGGTGGCGGGCCTGTTCACGCTGGTGCCGGGGCGCATCATGCACCGGGTGATTTTCGGGGCGTGAGAGCCGGTTCCATCCGGTCCGTTCCGACCCTGTCCTGGGCGATGCCGGGAAGGGCGTAAGTCTCTGGAAAAACAGTCGGAAAAAGCGCTTCCCGAAGCCCGGCAAGGGTGGTTATCAGGGGTGTGATGCGCTATATGATTCCCAGACAAAAACTCACCGGATTCCCCCTTGGCTGACGACGACAACAAGCCCGGCGACCAGCCGGCGCAACCCTCGGACATTCGCCCCGTCTCCATCCTCGACGAGATGAAAAAGTCCTATCTCGATTACGCCATGAGCGTGATCGTATCGCGTGCGCTGCCCGATGCGCGCGACGGTCTGAAGCCGGTGCATCGCCGCATCCTGTTCTCGATGAACGAGCAGGGATTCACGCCCGACAAGAAGCACAAGAAGTCCGCCGGTATCGTCGGCGACGTCATGGGTAAATATCACCCGCACGGCGACCAGGCGATCTACGACGCGCTGGTGCGCATGGCGCAGGACTTCTCGCTGCGTGAGCTGCTGGTGGACGGGCAGGGCAATTTCGGCTCGGTTGACGGCGATCCGCCAGCGGCCATGCGCTACACCGAGTCGCGCCTCACCAAGATCGCGCTCAAGCTGCTCGACGACATCGACAACGAGACGGTCGACTTCCAGGACAATTACGACGGTTCCGAGAAGGAGCCGGTGGTCCTGCCGGCGCGTTTCCCGAATCTGCTCGTCAACGGCGCCGGCGGCATCGCGGTCGGCATGGCCACCAATATCCCGCCGCACAATCTCGGCGAAGTCATCGACGCCTGCCTGGCATTGATCGACAATCCGTCGCTGACCATCGACGAGCTCAACAACATCATCCCGGGCCCGGATTTCCCGACCGGCGGCATTATCCTCGGGCGCCAGGGCATCCGCAGCGCCTATCATCTCGGCCGTGGCTCGATCGTGATGCGCGGCAAGGTGACGTTCGAGACGATCCGCAAAGAGCGCGAGGCGATCGTTATCACCGAGATCCCGTATCAGGTGAACAAGGCGACGATGGTCGAGCGCATCGCCGAGCTCTACAAGGAAAAGAAGATCGAGGGCATCTCGGATCTGCGCGACGAGTCCGACCGCGACGGCTACCGCGTCGTCGTCGAGCTCAAGCGCGACGCCGTGCCCGACGTCGTGCTGAACCAGCTCTACAAGTTCACGCCGCTCCAGACCTCTTTCGGCGTCAACGCCGTCGCGCTCGATAGCGGCCGTCCGCAGACGATGAACCTGAAGGACCTGCTGACGATCTTCGTCGGCTTCCGCGAGCAGGTCGTCACCCGCCGGACCAAATACAAGCTGCGCAAGGCGCGCGAGCGCGCGCATGAGCAGGTCGGCCTCGCCATCGCGGTCGCCAATATCGACGAGATCATCCGCGTGATCCGGACCTCGCCGACTCCGGCGGCTGCGCGCGACACCCTGATGACGCGCGACTGGCCGGCGCGGGACGTCGAGGACATCATCACGCTGATCGACGATCCCCGCCATCGCATCAACGAGGACGGCACGATCCGCCTGTCGCTGGATCAGGCGAAAGCCATCCTGGAGCTGCGTCTGGCGCGCCTCACCGCGCTCGGCCGCGACGAAATCGGCGAAGAACTCGGAAAACTCGCCGGCGAGATCGGCGACTATCTCGAGATCCTGCGCTCGCGCGCCCGGATTCTCGACATCATCAAGACCGAGCTGACCGAGGTGAAGACGGAATTCGCCACGCCACGCCGCACCGTGATCATGGAGCAGGAAGGCGAGGTCGAGGACGAGGACCTGATCCAGCGCGAGGACATGGTCGTCACCGTCTCGCACGCCGGCTACGTCAAGCGCGTGCCGCTGTCGGCCTACCGGGCTCAGCGCCGCGGCGGCAAGGGCCGCTCCGGCATGCAGACCCGCGACGAGGATTTCGTCAGCCGCCTGTTCGTAGCCTCCACGCACACGCCGGTGCTGTTCTTCTCCTCGCGCGGCCAGGTCTACAAGGAAAAGGTCTGGCGGCTGCCGATGGCCGCGCCGAACGCGCGCGGCAAGGCCATGATCAACATCCTGCCGCTGGAGCAGGGCGAGCGCATCACCACCATCATGCCGCTGCCGGAGGATGAATCGACCTGGGGCCAGCTCGACGTGATGTTCGCCACCACGGGCGGCAACGTCCGTCGCAACAAGCTGTCCGACTTCGTCGACGTCCGCCGCTCCGGCATCATCGCGATGAAGCTCGACGACAACGAGGCGATCGTCGACGTGCAGATCTGCACCGAGCGCGACGACGTGCTGCTGACGGCTGCTGGCAGCCAGTGCATCCGCTTCCCCGTCACCGACGTGCGCGTGTTCACCGGGCGCACCTCGATGGGCGTGCGCGGCATTGCGCTCGGCGAGGGCGACAAGGTGATCTCGCTGGCGATCCTGCGCCACGTCGAGACCACCTCGGACGAGCGCTCGGCGTATTTGAAGATGCGCCGCGCGGTCGCGGGCGAGGCCGCTACGGACGAGGCTCCGGCCGATGCCGAGGCCGAGGAGACCTCCGGCAGCTTCCAGCTCCCGCAGGAGCGCTATGTCGAGATGTCCGCGCAGGAGCAGGTCGTGCTGACCGTCTCCGTCAACGGCTATGGCAAGCGGACCTCGTCCTACGAGTACCGCACCACGGGCCGCGGCGGCAAAGGCATCGTCGCCATGAGCGTCAACAACCGCAACGGCAACCTCGTGGCGTCCTTCCCCGTGGAGGAGGCCGATCAGATCATGCTGGTCACCGACAAGGGCCAGCTGATCCGCTGCCCCGTCGAAGGCATCCGCATCGCCGGCCGCTCGACCCAGGGCGTGATCGTGTTCGACACCGCCGAGGACGAGCACGTGGTGTCGGTGGAGCACATCACCGAAGAGGCCGAGAGCGGGAACGGCGAGAACGGGAATGGAGCGTGACGCCCCGTTCTATGCGGCATTTGCAAGCTCCTTGGTAAGATCGGCAAGCACCTCTCGCTTGCCGATCTGGGCCATCCAGCACCAGAGCTCCAACGTGCAATACATGTGGTAGAGCGCGAGCGTCTGCTCCCAGTCGGGGCGCGCGATCGTGCCATAGCCGGCGAGTAATCCGTCGCGCTTGGGCGCATCCTTCGGCGTGAAATAGTACAGCGCTTTCGCGATATCCATCAGCGGATCGCCAGATGTCGCATTCTCGAAATCGACGATGCCCGTCAGATGCGGTTCGCCCTCCCGCGTCACCAGCACGTTGCCGGCGTGGAAATCGTAGTGGCACAGGCGAGGGGTGACGGCTGCCTCGAACAGATGCTGCCGAGCTGCAACACTGTCCCGCAGGCGCGCGGCCAGCGTGGGATCACCGCCGCGTGTGCAGAACTCCGTCAGCTTCCTCTCGAACTGCGCGGACATGTAGGCATGGTTGCTCGGATGCACCGTCCAGACGCCGTTGGGGCCGATATAGCCAAAGCTGTCGAGGACGACGTCGTTGATCCGGCGCAGCGCCGCGCCCATCTCGGCATAGATCGCAAACAACTCGGCCTCCGACAGCGTCGCCTCGCGTCGGCCGAGCACCGTGCCGTCGAGCCTGGTCATGAGCAGATAGTTCAGATCGATTGCCGTTCGCGTGTCGTCGGCAAGCAGGATTTTGGGAATGGACGTGCTGAGGTCCCGCAGGAGCCCCAGGACGTAAACCTCCTTCGCCATCTTCCACTGCAGCGATTCCGGATAGACCTTGAGGATGCAGGCGGGCGCATTCGCCAGCGTGATCTCGAGCACGGTGCTGATCTCCCCGCCATGTAGCTCGGTGATGCCGAGCAGCGATGCCTGCGGCGATATCCGGCGGATGATCGCTTGCGCCTGATCGACCGAAACCGACAGGCGGGGCTTTAGCTGCAAGGGTGGAGCGTCACTGGTTGCCATGGCTTCAAGGTCAGGCTCGTAGCCCGGATAGAGTGCAAGCGTAATCCGGGACTCTGTGCGCGCGGCAAGAAACCCGGAATGCGCTGCGCTCCATCCGGGCTACGCACTTTGCCTAGATCTCCAGCTCTGTCCCGAACTCCACGACCTGCTTGGTCGGCACGCCGAAGAACGCGGCGGAGCGTTCGGCGTTGCGCTGGAGGAAGGCGAATACGCCTTCGCGCCAGACCCACATGCCCGGGACATCCTCGCGCGGGATGATGGTCTCGCGGCCGACGTAATAGGTGATGTCGGCGAGGTCGATGCCGGGCAGCTTGCCCTGCCGGCACGTGAGAGTCAGCCCTTCGTAGATGGTCGGGTTCTGCATGAAGCCGTAATGCAGGATCACGCGGGTGATGCCCGGAATGATCTCATGCACGTCGGCGCGTTCCTCGTCGGGAATGTGCGGGGATTCCTCGATCAGCACTGTGACCAGCAGCACGCGTTCGTGCAGCACGCGGTTGTGCTTGACGAACTGGGTCAGCGCGAGCGGCACGCCACGCGGCGCAGAGGCCAGGAACACGGCGGTGCCGGGAAGCCTTGCGCTGCACTTGTTGACCGCGGTCTCGATCAGATCCTCCTCGGGCTGGCGCAGCCGGCCGCGTGCCGCTTCGACCAGCTTCACGCCGGCACGCCAGGTCAGCATCATGAAGGCGACGAGCGCGGCGAGCAGCAGCGGAAACCAGCCGCCCTCGAACAGCTTGACCGAGTTGGCCGAGAAGAAGATCACATCGATCACGAAGAAGAAGCCATTGACCGCGACCACGAGCCAGGGCGAATAGCCCCACTGGATCGCCACTAGGGCTGCGAGCAGCGTGGTGATCGCCATCAGCAGCGACACCGCGATGCCGTAGGCGCCGGCGAGCGCGTCCGAGGTGCCGAAGCTCAAGACCGCGCCGAGCGTTCCCGCCGCCAGCAGCCAGTTCACCAGCGGCACGTAGATCTGGCCGATCGCATCGCTGGTGGTGTGGCGGATCTGCATGCGCGGCAAAAAGCCGAGCTGGATCGACTGCTGGGTCAGCGAGAACACGCCGGAGATGATCGCCTGCGAAGCGATCACGGTCGCGATCGCGGAGAAGGCGACCAGCGGATAATGCAGGGCGTCCGGGCAGAGCTGGAAGAAGGGATTCTCGATCATGGCGGGATCGGTAATCAGCAGCGCGGCTTGCCCGAAATAGTTCAGCACCAGCGCGGGCAGGCAGATCGCGAACCAAGCCAGCCGGATCGGCATGCGGCCGAAATGCCCCATGTCGGCATACATGGCTTCGCCGCCGGTCACCGCGAGGAAGGCCGCGCCGAGAATTCCGAACGAAATGTGGAAGTCCTGGTGGATCAGGAAGTTGAAGGCATAGAACGGGCTGAGCGCGGCCAGCACCGCGGGCGCCTTGACGATGCCGTGGATGCCGAGCGCGGCGAGCACGACGAACCAGGCCAGCATCACCGGGCCGAAGATGCGACCGATGAAGCCGGTGCCCTGCTTCTGCATCATGAACAACCCGATCAGAATGGTGACGGTGATGGGCACGACCACCGGCGCGAGCGAGGGCGCATCGACCTTGAGGCCCTCGATGGCGCTGAGCACGGAGATCGCCGGCGTGATCGCGCCGTCGCCATAGAGCAGGGCGGCGCCGACGAGGCCTACCACGAGCAGATGCGCCCGCCAGGTGCCGGGTTGCGCGTTGCGCGCGTGGAGCAGGGCCAGGAGGGCAACGATGCCGCCCTCGCCGCGATTATCCGCGCGCAGGATCAGCAGCGCATATTTCAGCGAGATGATCAGCAGCAGCGCCCAGAGGATCAGCGAGGCAACTCCCAGGACAGCGTCGTGGCTTAACGTGCCGCCATGGGCAGCCGCCTTGGCGGCTTCCTTGAGGGCGTAGAGCGGGCTGGTGCCGATATCGCCATAGACGACCCCGAGGGCGCCCATGGTCATGGCAAGCGGCAGTGGATCGGGATGATGGCCGGAAGCGACTGCGGGCGTACTGGACAATGGCAACCCCCCGATGGGATCGCGCCCGGCGGGCCATTCCGACGGGCGCGAGCATCACGCAGTCTGCGACGAGACGTCGCAAATATCCATGGGGTTTATTTTGGGGTTTATTTTGTGGGGCTTAGCTGACGCGAAACTGACAGATCCGACTACGGCGTGCGGTCGGCAGTCACGAGGCGGGCCTCGCGGACATCGGCCTTGGTGCCGGCGCGGCGCAGGCACGATGCTTCGAAATTCGGCCAGGCCTGCTGCGAGCAGTCACGGCCGATGGTGCGGATATCAAGCCGGTCGCTCTTGGCGAGCGGCTGCGGCACGCTGGCTTCGACGGTCGGCGCAAAGCCGGGCAGGAGGGTGAGGGCTGCGGCAACACACGCAGAGAGTGCGATCGCTGAAAGAGCCTTGATCATTGACTGTCCCCTGTGATGCGGCCGCCTACGCCCAGTATGCGGCCCGTCATTCGTTGGCCGGAGTAGTAACCATGACCAGTTTCCGGACGTCTTCGCGGAGGCTGGAAATGGTTTCGTTCGCGCTCTGTTTTGTTTCGTGGCCGCCCCCAGGACGAAACAAACCGGCCATGGCCGACACCTCCAGCGGACATTTCCGGCAAACGGGCAGGAAACGGACAAGGAACCAGCCCGGCTTGCCGGGCCGGGCCGGGCGCGGTAGGAGGTGGCCATGCCGCGCATCGCCTTCTATCCGGGTTCCTTCGACCCCATCACCAACGGCCATCTGGACGTGGTCCGGCATGCCGTTCCCCTGTGCGACAGGCTGGTGGTCGCGATCGGCGTCCATCCCGGCAAGAAGCCGCTGTTCTCGACCGAGGAGCGCCTGCAGATGCTCCAGGACGTCTGCGGTCCGATCGCGGCCCAGGCCGGCTGCGTGCTCGAAGCCGTGACGTTCGACGATCTGTCGGTGACCGCGGCGCGCAAGCACGGTGCGACCATCATGATTCGGGGTCTGCGCGACGGCACCGACCTCGACTACGAGATGCAGCTTGCCGGCATGAACGAGGCCATGGCGCCCGAGGTGCATACGGTCTTCCTGCCGGCCTCTCCCATGGTCCGCCCGATCACCGCCACTTTGGTGCGCCAAATCGCTGGGATGGGCGGAGATGTCTCGACCTTCGTGCCGCCGCTCGTTGCCACCCTGCTCAAGGCCAAATTCGCCGGATAACGGCGCGCTGCTTCATCTCACCAGATCCGGAGTTTTCATGATCCGTCGTCTCGCAATTCTTGCCACGATCTTTGCCGCGCTCTTCAGCGCGGTCCCGGCGGTGGCGCAGCAGCTTCCGGCGAACCTCGACAAGGCCAACGCGCTGGTCATCGACACCACCAAGGGCCGTATCGTCATCAAGCTCAGGACCGATCTGGCGCCGCAGCACGCCGAGCGCCTCAAGCAGCTGGCGCGCGAGGGCTATTACAACAACGTGCCGTTCCACCGCGTGATGGACGGCTTCATGGCGCAGACCGGCGACGGCGAGAAATTTAACGGCACCGGCGGCTCGAAATATCCGAACCTGAAGCAGGAATTCTCCAAGGTGCACTTTGCCCGCGGCATCGTCGGCATGGCCCGGCGCGGCGACAGCGTCGACACCGCCAACTCGCAGTTCTTCATCATGTTCGCGGACGGCGGCAGCCTCGATGGCCAGTACACCGTGATCGGCGAGGTCGTGCAGGGCATGGACGTCGTCGACAAGCTGAAGAAGGCGCCTGCCGGCTCGCCCAGCGGCACCGTCACCGATCCCGACAAGATGGTGAAGGTGCAGGTCGCTTCCGACATCAAGTAGGGAAACGCGATGGCGCGCTGCGGCAACAGGCTTCTGCTCGCTGCCGCGGTGCTGCTGCTCGGTGTCGCAGGCGCGAAGGCCGAGGACGCACAGGTCAACACCATCCAGGATGTCTTCCGGCATCTGCGCACCTGCTGGAAGCCGCCGCCGCCCGCCAAGGCCCGCCCACTCGACATCACCGTCGTCGTGAGCTTTAACCGGGCCGGAAACATTCTGGGCCATCCGAGGATTACCTATGAATCCGCGGAGGCCTCCGACAATGACCGGCTGCAATACCGGATCGCGGTGATGGAGGCGTTGCAACGCTGCACGCCGATGCCATTTACCGATGCGATGGCCGGCGCTGCTGCGGGGCGTCCGTTCGCGATCCAGTTCCGTAACCGGAAGACTTCACCCCCAACGCAAGAGAGACGAGTATGAGCGTCACCGAAAACACATTGATCCTCGAGACCACCCAGGGCCCCGTCACCATCGAGATGCGGCCCGACCTCGCGCCCGGCCATGTCGCGCGCATCAAGGAGCTGGTCCGCGAGGGCTTCTACGACGGTATCGTGTTCCACCGCGTGATCGAGGGCTTCATGGCCCAGACCGGCTGCCCGCACGGCACCGGCACCGGCGGCTCCGGCAAGAAGCTGAAGGCCGAGTTCAACAAGGAGCCGCATGTGCGCGGCACCGCCTCGATGGCGCGCGCCGCCAATCCCGATTCCGGCGACAGCCAGTTCTTCATCTGCTTCGACGATGCTCGCTTCCTCGACAACCAGTACACGGTGTGGGGCAAGGTCACCGAGGGCATGGAGAACGTCGACAAGATCAAGCGCGGCGAGCCGGTGCAGAACCCGGACAAGATCGTCAAGGCGCGGATGGCCGCGGACAAGGAATAGTCACCCGTCATTCCGGGGCGCTGCGACAAAATCGGCGCACGGCGTCGATTTTGCGCTGACAGCGCGAACCCGGAATCTCGCACCACAATCTCGGGATTCCGGATCGCCGCGCTCGAAGCGCGGCGATCCGGAATGACGGTGCTAGTGAGACATGCGCACCGATCTCTTCGATTTCAACCTGCCCGCCGAGCGCATCGCCTTGCGCCCGGCGAGCCCGCGCGACTCCGCGAAGATGCTGGTCGTCGAGAACGCCGCGCTGCGCGACCAGGTCATTGCCGACCTGCCGCAATGGCTGAGGCCCGGCGACCAGCTCGTCGTCAACGACACCAAGGTGATCGCGGCGCAATTGAAGGGCCGCCGCATGGGCCGCGAGACCGAGCCGAAGATCGAGGCGACGCTGATCAAGCGGCTCGACGGCTCGCGCTGGCAGGCGCTGGTGAAGCCGGCGAAGAAGCTGGTTGCCGGCGACCGCATCCGTTTCGGCAATGAAGGCAAGGTCTGCCTGCTCGGCCATCTCGACGCCGAGGTCGAAGCCAAGGGCAGTGAGGGCGAGGTGACGCTGTCGTTCTCGTTCCACGGCCCGGCGCTGGATCAGGCCATCGCCGACCTCGGCAGCCCGCCGCTGCCGCCCTACATCGCCTCCAAGCGCACGCCTGACGATCAGGATTTCGCCGACTACCAGACCATGTTCGCGGCGAATGAAGGTGCGGTTGCGGCTCCAACCGCAGGCCTGCATTTCACGCCCGCGCTGGAGCAGGCGCTGCGCGCACGCGACGTCGGGATCAACCGCGTCACGCTGCATGTCGGGGCAGGGACCTTCCTGCCGGTCAAGGTCGACGACACCGAGGGCCACAAGATGCATGCCGAGTGGGGCACGATCTCGGCCGAGACGGCCGAGCGGCTCAACTCCGCGCGGAAGAACGGTGGCCGCATCGTCGCGGTCGGCACGACGTCATTGCGTCTGATCGAAAGCGCGGCGAGCGAAGACGGCACGATCCAGCCATTCGCCGCCGAGACCTCGATCTTCATCACCCCCGGCTATCGTTTCCGCGCCGTCGATATCCTGATGACAAATTTCCACCTGCCGAAGTCGACGCTGTTCATGCTGGTGTCGGCATTCTCCGGGCTCGAGACGATGAAGCAGGCGTACGCGCACGCGATTGCGAACGGATACCGGTTTTATTCGTATGGGGATGCGTGCCTGTTGTTCCGAGCGGGCGACTAGCACCGGCGCCGTAGGGTGGGCAAAGCGAAGCGTGCCCACGTCTTTCTCGAATACGGAGAAGAAAGGTGGGCACGGCGCTAGCGCGCCTTTGCCCACCCTACGATACTGTCCGAGTGGACTGTAAAGAGGTGGATTACGCCTTCGGCTAATCCACCCTACATCTCCCTCTGTTAAGCCATCACCCGCTGCGGCAGGAGCTCCGCGATCTGCACCGCATTCAGCGCCGCGCCCTTGAGCAGCTGGTCCGCCGCCACGAACATCGAGATCGAATGCCCTGAGGGATCGCTGAGGTCCTTGCGGATGCGGCCGACCAGGACGTCGTCCTGGCCCGAGGCGTCGATGGGCATCGGGAAGTAGTTCTTGACGCGGTCGTCGACGACCTTCACGCCGGGGGCCTGCGCCATGATGGCGCGGACCTGGTCCTCGCTGATCGGCTTCTCGCATTCGAAGGTGATGGCCTCGCAATGGGCGCGCAGCACCGGCACGCGGACGCAGGTGACGCCGACCGCGATGCTCTCGTCCTCGAAGATCTTGCGGGTTTCCTTGATGACCTTGGTCTCTTCGTCGTTGTAGCCGGTCTCGGGATCGACCGCAGTGTTGTGGTTGAAGAGATTGAAGGCGTAGGGGTGCGGCATCACCTTCGGCGTATAGACCTGCCCGTTGAGATTGGCGCGGGTGGACTCGACGAGCTCCTCCATCGCAGCAGCACCGGCACCGGAGGCGGCCTGGTAGGTCGAGATGATGACGCGCTTGATGCGGTTCTTCTGGTGGATCGGCCAGAGCGGCACGAGCGCGGTGATCGCGGCGCAGTTCGGGTTGGCAATGATGCCCTTGTGGTCGCGGATGCGGTTCGCGTTGATCTCGGGGATCACCAGCGGCACGTTGGGATCCATGCGGAAGGCGGAGGAATTGTCGACCACGACGGCGCCCGACTTGACCGCGATCGGCGCGAACTTCTTGGAGATGCTGCCGCCGGCGGAGAACAGGGCGATGTCGACGCCCTCGAAAGCGCGCTCGGTCAGTTCCTCGATGACGACGTTCTGGCCGCGGAACGACACCGTCTTGCCGGCGGAGCGGGCGCTCGCCAGCGCCTTGAGCTTGCCGACGCGAAAGCCGCGCTTGTCCATGGTGGCGATGAATTCGGCGCCCACCGCACCGGTGACGCCGACAATCGCGACGACGGGATCGTTACTCACTTTGTCCTCCATTGCATTTGAGATTTAGACAACAAAAAAGCCCCGGACCATCGAGGGCGGGGCTTCGGTAGAGCTGATGCGTTTAAGTCGACGACCTACGCGCGCACGCCTCCCCGGGCCCCTGGGGCCGTGGTGGTTTTGGTCGTGCGTTTGGTGGTCGTGAACATGGCGGCGACTTATGCGGGAGAGTCTTGCGCCCGTCAATGGCTTTTCGGCGGGAATGTGGCCGCGCGAGGGACCCGCTGCTATTTGGCCCGGGCGCCCGGCGGCTCCAGGATGACCTCCTTGAGGTCGTCGCCGCTGATCACGACGATCGCGAAACTGAGCCGGCCGCGTTCGCGCACGAGGCCACCGCTGATGGCCTTGCCCGAGGCTGCGCGCTCGGCGACGCTTACGGCGTCGGCAAGGCGGTGCCTGATGGCGCCGAGCGCTGCGAGATTGCTGCGGTCCTCATGGTCGAGCTCGGCGAGGGGCAGGGCGGCTTCGCCGCCGACGAGCTCGCCGGTCGCCGCATTGATGGTGTGGCGCCAGATGCGGTCGTTGTGCAGGGTCTTCACCCGGTAGACCGGCACGCGGGCAGCCCCGTCGAAACTCACATCTGCCGTCGTGGCGCCGGCGTGGCGGGCCTCGGCAATCGCCATGGCCTGACTGATCGAAATCGACGAGCTGCGGAAGCGCTCGATCTCGCGGCTGACTGCTTGGCGGTCGGCCTCGGCGTCACCATCTGTGTCGCTGTGAAGGGCGGTGGGTGTGCTTCCGGCCGAGACGATCGCCTGCGCCGGCGCTGCGACGAGCAACGCCGACAGGGCGACCGCGAAAAACGTCCAGGGGTATTGCCGTGCTGCCTTCATGCTCGAAACCCTCGGCCAGCGAGTGTGCCGGATGATCGTAAAGAATTCGCGGCCGACCTTGGGCAAAGGCCGGCCGCGGAGCGTCGTGGCGGGCTGTACCCGCCGCGGCGATCGAAGCGGTACTGACCTCTTTTGGGGCTGGTGAAAAAAGCGGCCCGTACCAACTTATAACTAAACCATACCGTATCGTTTTATTTTGGTCAACGACACCCCGCAGGGAAAACTCGCGGGCTCACGGAATTGTCAGCGGGCGGGGCGGCGCCGCGGCACGCCCTTGGCGGCGTCCTTGACACGGTCGGCGGGGCCCAGCGCGCCGGCCAGGAACAGCTTGATTGCGGTGCGCATCCGCTTTTCCGCGGACTTCATCTCGAGCGCCGTTCCGAACGTCGCCATGCGATGGGTGTGGCCGACGACGACGTCGAGAAACACCTCGGCCGCGATGGTGGTGTCTTCGATGTCCAGCGCGCCTTGCGCCACCAGATGGTCGAAGAAGCGCGCCGTGGTGGCGACGGCCTTGAGCCAGCCTTCCTCCTTGCCGAGCTTGGCGACGTCAGGGAAGTTGATGGCCTGCGACGTCATCATGCGGCTGAAGGCGACGGCATCGGGCCCGCAAGTAAAGTTCAGCATCTCGCGCCCGACCTCGACCAGCCGCTGCTCCACCGAAATGTCCGCGGCGCTGGAGAGCTGCGTTTCCGCGGCAGCCGACAGCGGCGCAAGCCAGCGTTCGATCTCGCGCCTCAGCACGGCCGCAAACAGGCCGCGCTTGTCGCCATAGCGGGAATAGACGGTGGGCTTGCTCACCCGCGCCGCCTCCGCAACCGCATCGAGCGAGGTCGCGTCAAAGCCGCGGTCCAGGAAGAGGCGGGTGGCGACCTCGATCAGCCGCTGGTCGCGCTCGATGGCGGCGGTCTTGGTCGGCCGGCCGCCACGCGATTTCGGCACCTCGCGCCGCGGCGTTGCCGGTCTTGTCCTGGTCGCAGTCAATCCCATGCCCAATGATTCCTGCGCGTTGCCTGTCATTCGCTCTATATCGCGCAGGAGCCTGGGCGTCATCGCGAATCTGGCCGAATTGGCCGTATCGTCAACGGTTTCAATAGCGCGTCGTTCCGCCACCAGCGTCACGGCAGCGTCGAAGTCCAGGCCTGGCCCGCCGCGGCCTTCTCATACCCGTATTGATAGAGCTCCCTCATATAGCCGGTGTCGAACCCTTCCGAGGGCGGGGCCGGATAGTCGCGCGCGATATAGGAGAGATGGAAGCCAAGGCGGTTGCGCTTGGCGAAATCGTAGGTCGAGAAGATGATCGAGCGGGTCTGCGACTGGGTGATCGCCGACAGGCTGCGCGAGGCGACGTCGATCGTGCTGTTGGACACCAGCTCGAAGTTGCGCTCGATCTTCTTGTTGACGAGGATGTAGATGTCCATCTTCGCTGTGCCCGGCAGGCGGCTGCCCTGGAACAGCAAGGCTTCGGGCAGCGTCAGCACCGGTGCCGTCACGCCGCCGTCGACATGCATCTCCTGAAACCGGCGGCCCTGGCCTTCGGCGTCGATCATGATGGGCGGAAACACCAGGGGAATGCTGGCGGAAGCCGCCATCACGTCGCGAAACAGCTTGAGCGCCTCGGGCGTGCCGATCGCCGCGATCTTGCCCATATCCCAGATGGCAGTGCGCTGGGTGTCGAGATCGGTCGTCACGATCAGCAGCCTGCGGCCCCTGGCGTTCTCATGCGCGACCTGGGCCATGATCTCCGGCCCGACATAGCGGGCAACGAGTTCGCGCAGGCGCGTGTTGCCGAACAGGCCGGAGCCGAACAGCACGCGCATGATGCTGGGATCGTTCAAGAGGCTCTCCGCGATGCCGCTGGTGTAGACCTCCTTCAGCGTGTCGTCATATTGGGAGCCGAGAAATGCAAACGGCGCGATCAGGCCGCCGGTGCTGACGCCCGAGACCACCGAGAAGATGGGACGGGTTCTGGCGGCGGTCCAGCCGTTGAGCACGCCGACGCCGTAGGCGCCGTCGGCGCCGCCGCCGGAGAGTGCCAGATAGGTTTTCGTCGCCGTGCTGGTGTCCTTCTCGAAGCTGAACTTCGTGACGGGCTCGTCGGCGTAGCGGCGGAGGCCGTCGATATCGAGCACGCGCGAGGCCTGGGCTTCAGCGGCCGTGTAGGGCGTGCGGGGCAGGGAGGTGCAGGCGCCGAGCGCCAGCCCCAAGGCCAGCACAAGGAGTCCGGTCAGCCAGGCGGCTGTTTGCCGGATCCGGCCTTGCGACGGGCCGGACATTTCGGTCGAAGATGAAGTGGAGGGCATTGTCGGCGGCTGGCGATCACGCAAATACGGCCGCCGGTACATTCACCGCGGCATCCCGTCCAGCCCCACGGTAAAACTACACTGTATCGTTTTATTTGGCAAGCCGGGCGGAACCTCAGGTCCGCGTCAAATCTGTCCCAGTCTGAGGCATCGTAGGGTTCGGGCGGGTTGATCGGTCTCGCCCGGCACGCAATAAGCACGGCCATGAATCGTCCCGACACTGATCTACCCAATCATTTCGAACTGCTTGCCACCGATGGCGCCGCGCGTACCGGCCGCCTGAGCACGCCGCATGGCGTGGTGCGCACCCCGGCCTTCATGCCGGTCGGCACCGCCGGCGCCATGAAGGGCATGCACTGGCGCGAGGTGCGCGAGGCCGGCGCCGACATCGTGCTCGGCAACACCTATCATCTGATGCTGCGCCCGGGCGCCGAGCGGATCGCCGCGCTCGGCGGCTTGCAGCGGTTCACCGGCTGGAACGGGCCGATGCTGACGGATTCCGGCGGCTTCCAGGTGATGTCGCTGGCTGACTTGCGCAAGGTCAGCGAGCACGCCGTCACCTTCCGCTCGCATATCGACGGCGCCAAGGTCGAGCTGTCACCGGAGCGCTCGATCGAGGTGCAGCGCTTCCTCGGCTCCGACATCGCCATGCAGATGGACGAATGCGTGCGGCTGCCCGCCGAGCGCGACGACATCGACCGCGCGATGCGGCTGTCGCTGCGCTGGGCCGAGCGCTCAAAGCGCGCCTTCGAGAGCGCACCCGACGGCTACATGCTGTTCGGCATCGTGCAGGGCGGCGATATCCCGCAGCTTCGTCACGCGAGCGCCCAAGGCCTCGTCGAGATCGGCTTCCACGGCTACGCGATCGGCGGTCTTGCGGTCGGCGAGCCGCAGGAGGTGATGCTGGCCATGATCGACGAGACCGCGCCGCTGCTGCCGAAAGAACGGCCGCGCTATCTCATGGGTGTCGGCACGCCCGACGACATCCTCGAAGCGGTGAAGCGCGGCATTGACATGTTCGACTGCGTAATGCCGACACGCAACGGCCGGCATGGCGTCGCCTTCACGCGTTTCGGTCAGGTGAATCTGCGTAACGCGCGCCACGCCGACGATCCGCGTCCGCTCGATGAAGAGAGCTCATGGCCGTCGACGCGCAACTGCGCGCGCGCCTATCTCCATCATCTCGTCAAGGCCGGCGAGACGCTGGGGGCGATGCTGCTGTCCGAGATCAATATCGCCTACTATCAGTCCCTGATGCAGGGCATCAGGGACGCGGTCGCACACGGAACGTTCGAAGATTTCTATCAGCGTACGCGCGAGGACTGGGCGAGGGGCGATATCGCCCCACGCTGATCAGCGTCAATTGCAGACAATCCGCTGCTTGACGGCATGCTTGGTCACGAAACCATAGCCGCAATTGTCGCAGGTCCAGAGATAGCTGATCATGTGGTCAGAGACGTAGGCGGATGCTTCGGCGGCGACCATGGAGTCGGCGCAGACGGGACAGGTGGGCAACTCGCTGCAACGCGGATCGCGGTTCAGCGCGACGGTCGACATCACTTCAGCAACTGCTGACATCGTGGTGACCTCCCTGCTTTAAGACGTAAGTCTAACATAAGCAGAAGTACTTGACGAGGTCGCAACACAAATGCGCTGGCTTTTATAAAATTGCCGTCACCACGACGTGTTCGCTGACCATTTCGCAGCCTCGGTGTCGCAGCGCAAACAATCCGTGTGCATTGCGATAATTCGTCGCGCGGCTTCGCGCGTCATGACATTCGATTTACTGCGCCGCACCCTGCCGTCCGAGAGCCGGCTCGAGCGCGAGCGGCGTGCTGCGATCCGAACGGAGCCTGCGTGCGAATGAAATCCAGGGCTTCTCGACGAGGGAGTATGTCATCCAGCTGACAAATATCGACGACGTCAGGACCTCCGCGACGAAGACGAGCCATGCCAGCGGACCGTCGCCAGGCCAGGCGTAATGATGGATCCAGACCATTGCGAACGGCGACATCAGGTAGACCGAGTAACTGATGAGGCCGACGAACGCGAGCGGACGCCAGGCCATCCGCTCGCCGAACGCGGCAAACACGATGAAAACGACGGCGGCGCTGACATAGGCTGCCCCGATCGAATAGCTGTAGAAGAAATTGTCCTCGTACGCTCCGCCATAACGCCTGCCGGCCAGCGTGATCGCGAAGATGGCGTAAAGCGCCGTGCAGACGGCGACATGCCGCCATCGCAGTGTTCCGCCGACGACGGTGTCGCGAATGATCTTGCCGAGGAACATCGCCGAGAGGTTCAGCCCGATCTCCATCATCACCCAGGCTGCCCGTTCCTCCACCAGGACGGCCACGGCCGTCCCGGCCAGCGCGGTCGCAACGACGATCGCAACGGCTGTGAGCCGCCGGGTCAGCAGTCCTGCCGTGAAGAGGATGATGCAGACAACGTAGAACATCAGCTCGATCGTCAGCGTCCAGTAGAAGTCCCAGAGGTGTCGTACCTCCAGGACGCTCTGGAACATCGTGACGTTGGCGACGATCTGCGACAGGGGATAGGTCCTCAATTCCACCGCCTGCATCGTGACGAGCCCGATCGCGATCGAGGCCCAGTAGGCCGGATAGAGGCGGAAGAAGCGACTGACCGCGAAGTCATTCACGGGAGACGGGCTGGCGGGAAAGCTGAAGGGAATGACGAAGCCGCTGACGAAGAAGAACAGCGCGACGCCGAACCGGCCGAAATTCATGTAGTAGCCGATCGCGTCGTGAAAGATCGAATGGTATGCGTCGGTCGGGTGTTCCCGCACGATCACCTCGAGCGCGTGCTGAACGACCACCGACAGGACGGCGATGCCGCGCAGGGTATCGATGAAGGCGAGCCGTCGATGCATCAGGCGTTCTCTGCGCTCCCGCCGCCCGCAACGGACGTCGCCTGCCGGGAGGGTATTTGGCTAAGGCACAAGCGATGATCAGAAGGCTGGACGCTGGTCCGGCAGTTCAGCATGCCAATCGTGAACAGATTGACAACGGCAACGGGTAGGGCGGTAAACTCGGGCCTCCTGCAAATGGCCGCCGGGTCACGTGATTGCCGCTTGCGTGTCGCCGCAAGCTGTCTGTAACTGCGGAACGGCTGCGACAGCGGTACAAATCGTCGCCAAAGGGAGTTCATGATGGACGCATCGTCCAAAACGAGTGCAGCGCACCAAGCCGGCCGCGGCCGGATCTACTCTTCGATCGTCGAGGCTTTTGGCGACACGCCGATCGTGCGCTTGCAGCGCCTGCCTGGCCAGCATGGGGTGAACGCGACGATTTTGGCAAAACTTGAATATTTCAATCCGGCCGCGAGCGTGAAGGACCGCATCGGTGCGGCCATGATCATCGCGATGGAGAAGGCCGGCATCATCAAGCCTGATACGGTGCTGATCGAGCCGACCTCCGGCAATACCGGCATTGCGCTCGCCTTCGTGGCGGCTTCGCGCGGTTACCGGCTCAAGCTGGTGATGCCGGAATCCATGTCGATCGAGCGGCGCAAGATGCTGGCCTTTCTCGGCGCCGAGCTGGTGCTGACCCCGGCCGCGCAAGGCATGAAGGGCGCGATCGCTGCCGCCGAGGAGCTCTTGAAGACGACGCCGAACTCCGTGATGCCGCAGCAGTTCAAGAACCTTGCCAATCCGGAAGTTCACCGCCGCACCACCGCCGAGGAGATCTGGAACGACACCGGCGGCAATATCGACTTCTTCGTCGCCGGCGTCGGCACCGGGGGCACGATCACAGGCGTCGGCCAGGTGCTCAAGCCGCGCAAGCCGTCGTTGCGGGTGATCGCGGTCGAGCCGGAGGAGAGCCCGGTGCTGTCGGGCGGCCAGCACACGCCGCACAAGATCCAGGGCATCGGCGCCGGCTTCGTGCCTGACATCCTCGACCGCTCGGTGATCGACGAGATCGTGAAGATCAACTCGACCACCGCGATCGAGACCTCGCGCGCGCTGGCGCGGCATGAGGGCATTCCGGGCGGCATCTCCTCGGGTGCGGCGATCGCCGCCGCGCTCCAGATCGGCAAGCGGCCGGAAGCCGCCGGAAAGACCATTCTGGCGATCGTGCCGTCCTTCTCCGAGCGGTATCTTTCGACGGCTCTGTTTGAAGGAATCTAGGACATGGCGGATCAACCACCGAGGCGGCCGCGCACGCTTGGCGATGCCAGGACCGAAGCTGAGGCGGCGTTCAAGAAGGTGACGGCCAAGGTCGCCGCGGCGCCGCCGAAGCAGAACGCCGTTCCCGGCATCAAGGAGCAGGTCACGCTGCGTATCGACCAGGACGTGCTGGAGTTCTTCCAGGCGGGCGGCCCCGGCTGGCAGGACCGCATCAACGAGGCGCTGCGAAAGGCGACGGGGAAGTAGGCAGAGAGCTGTTGAGGGCGCCGCAAGTCGCCACCTGCGAATTCAGAGGACCTGCGACAGGAACCGCTGCGTTCGTTCGTCCTTGGCCGCCGTAAAGAATGTTTCCGGCGGCCCGTGCTCGACGATCACACCGCGGTCGGTGAAGTAGACATGATCGGCGACCTCACGCGCGAAGTTCATTTCGTGGGTGACAAGGATGCATGTCATCCCATCCTCGGCGAGCTCGCGGATGGTGACGAGGACTTCCTTGACCGTCTCCGGATCGAGGGCGGCCGTGACTTCGTCGAACAGCATGATGTCCGGTCGCATCGCCAGTGAACGGGCGATGGCCACGCGTTGCTGCTGTCCGCCTGAGAGTTCTCCGGGATAGGTGTCCTCCTTGCCCGCGAGCCGTACCTTGGCGAGCAGCGCCCGGGCGCGCGCTTCGACCTCGGCCCGCTTCTGGCCGAGAACATGGATCGGCGCCATCATCACGTTCTGGAGCGCGGTCTTGTGCGGGAACAGGTTGTACTGCTGAAACACCATCCCGACCTTGCGGCGTAGTGCCAGCTTGTCGAGCCTGGGATCGGACACCTCGATGCCCTCGATCTGAATGCTGCCGGAGGTGATCGGCTGAAGCGCGTTGATGCAGCGGATCAGCGTGGATTTCCCCGATCCGGACGGGCCGATGATGCAGATCACCTCGCCCTTCCTAACCGACAGGCTGATGCCCTTGAGGACCTCGAGAGCGCCGAACGACTTTCTGACGTCGACGCATTGAACGATGGGCTGATCCGGCGTCCAGCTCGTGGCCATGCTCAGCATCCTCAGCGTACGCGGAAACGACGCTCGAGACGAGCGGTCCAGATGTTGATCGGATAACAGTAGAGAAAGAAGCAGAGTAGCGCGAAGCCGTAGAGCGGCGCGAACAGCTCCGGCCTGCCGCCCTCGGCGGCATGCACCTGCGCCGTCAGGGTGAGCATTTCCGAAACGCCGACGATCGATGCGAGCACCGTCGACATCGCGACGATCGCATAGATGTTCATCCAGGGTGGCAGCATGCGCTTGATGCATTGCGGCAGCATGATTAGCCACATGGTCTGGCGCCGCGTGAAGGAGAGCGACTCTGCCGCCTCCCATTGCGTCGATGGAATGGAGCGGACGGCCCCGCGCACGACCTCGGCGACATTCGCCATGACGGGCAGGGCGAAGCCGACCGTCGCCTTGATCCAGTCCGGCAACGGGATGGTTGTCTTGAACATTGTGACCTGGAAGGGCACCAGGAACATCACGAAGAACAGCAGCACCAGCCAGGGCGCGTTGCGGAAGAATTGCGTGACGAGCCAGCTGACGGCGGCGAGCAGCCGGGACTCCGACAGCAAAGCGAGGCCCAGGCCAAGCCCGGCGATGGTCCCCAACAGCATAGACAGCAGGGAGATCAGGATGTTGAAGGCGAACCCGCGCAGCAGCAGCGGCGACCATTTCACGATGACTTGCAGCGGCGACAGTATCGCCGGCCCGGTCTGCGCCCACGCCGTGGATGCGGCCATGATGGCGCAGAAGCAGAGAAGCGCAGCAGGCAGCGGGCTAATCCGAACGGACATCCGGACCGGTGCGGGGCGATACGGCAGAAGGACGGCAAGCCTGTGCCCGGGCTCGGCGGTCTTCATCGCGCATATCCGGGGATGTGCATCGCCCGCTCCCAGCGATGCATCAGCCAGACGAGGACCCCGACAAGGATGCCGTAGGTTGCGAGCAATACGACCATCATTTCGAACACGTTCTGCGATTCCGACCAGATCTGCTTGACCGCATACAGTGTCTCGGGAACGGCGATCGCGTAGGCGAGGGTGGTGGTCTTGAGCAGGTTGACGAGGTTGTTGTTCAGCGCGGGAAGGCAGACGCGAATGGCCAGCGGAAGCACGATATGGATGTAGGCCTTGAGGCGCGTGTATCCGAGCGCCTCAGCGGCTTCCAGCGTCGTCCTCGGCACCGCCTCGATGCCGGAGCGGAAGATTTCCACGTTGAAGGCACCTGCGAACAGCGACAGCGAAATGATCGCCCACTGAACGTTGCTCAGCAGCGGCACGCGCATGCCCGCCGCCTCGACGGCCGGAAGCATGGTGCCGAGGCCGAAATAGAAAAAGAACAGCTGGACCAGCGGCGGCGTGTTGCGAAACATCACCACGAAAGCGTTGACGGGCAGTCGCAGCAGCATCGACGGACTGCCCTGCAGCAAGGCGCCGATCGCGCCGATGACGAGGCTCAGCAGGATGGTCGTGACACTCAACAGCAGCGTCATCTTGAGGCCGCTGAAATAGCGGCCCCAATCGTAGGCGTCGTAGAAGACGGAGAAATTCAGCCCCGTCGTCTCGTAGAGGTGCTGAAACCAGTCGCCGATGGCCTGCATGTTGCGCGACACCGAAGTGTTGAGGCGATGCCTCGTATCAGTGCATTGGTTCGACCTGTTCGGAGCGCAGGACCGTTCCGGCGCTCCGCCTCACGGGCTCATTTGCCCTTGAATTGCTCGTACATGGAGAGCGAATACTCGGTCGGCGCAATGCCCCACTTCTTTTCCGCGGCCACGATGAAGCCGGTCTTCATCCAGTCCTTTGTCGTGTCTTCGAGCAGCTTCTGAAGACTGCTGTTTTCGAGCGCGACGGCGATCATCCATGGCGATGGCAGAACGCCTTTGAGCGGAAGGTCGTAATCGGCCTTCCACTCGTCCTCGAGCAGTTTGCCTTGCAAGAATGTCTGATCGTAGACATAGCCGATGCAGTTGCCCTGCTTCATGGCGAACAGGGGCTTCTCCGAGCCGTCAAAGGCAACAATTTCGGGGCCATAGGATTTGGCGACGTCCTTGTTGTACCAGGCTCCCGACGTGGCGCAGACGGGCTTTCCCTTGAGGTCGGCCCAGTCCTTGATGCCGGCCTTCTTGTTGAGAAGGATGTTCACATAGTCCGAATAATACAGTGGCTCGATGGCTTGAACGACGCGGCGGCGTTCCGGCCTGTCCGACATGGTCGCGATCAGCAGGTCAACCTTGCCTTGCTGCAGAAACTCGATCCTGTTAGAGGCTGCGACCGGAACGAGCTCGAGTTTGACGCCAAGGCGCTTGGCGATATCAGCGGCAAGATCCGGCTCGATGCCGACCACATTGCCGGTCGGATCGCGGAAACCGAAGGGCTTGTAGTCGGCCTTGACGCCGACATTCAACGTGCCGCGCTGCTTGATGGCATCGACACCATCGGCTGCCTGGGCGCTGCCCAGCATCAGCAGCAGCGTGGCAGCTGTCATCGTGGAATGGAGCAGATTTTTCATCGGATGACACCTCCAGAATTGCAATCACGACACGCGTCGTTCTTCGCTACAAAGTTCGTGCCAAATCTCACGAAAATCGGGACATCGAGAATGGGCTGAGGTCGATTGCGCTTCGACCCTCGGTCACCATCCCCGCCACGGCGTTGCCGATCCCTGCCGAGTGCTTGAAGCCGTGCCCCGAGCACGCCGAGACGACGAAGACTCTGTCCTGGTCGGGATGCCGGTCGATGATGAAGCCCCGATCGGGTGTCACCGTGTAGATGCAGGCGGCTGCCTGCGCGACGCGCGGCGTGGCGCCGGCGAGCCGCCCTTCGACGTGCCTCCGGTACATGTCCGCCGACTCCCTGGGATCAACGGTGCGGTCGATGGTGTCGGCCGTCGTGCTGGTCTCGTACTGCTCGGTCGCGACCTTGAGGCGATGGTCACCGGGCGGGGGCGGGAAGCCGTAGAGGTAATCGACGTCGGTCGCGCCGTGCATCCAGATGAACACGGGGGCGTTGGCGCGATACGCGCTGGTGTCGTCGAGCTCATACCAATGCAGCACCTGACGCTTCACGGTGAGCACGCGGTCAAACGGCGCGCCGAGCAGGTGCGCATTCCAGCCGCCGGCCGACACCACCACCTGATCAGCTTGGAATGTACCAGAGGACGTTTCCACCCGAACGGCGGAGCCTCTCTGCACGATCGAGAGGACCTCGACGCCCGTGCGTATTGTGGCACCGAGGTGCTCGGCACGCGTCAGCTGCGCCTTGATGCAACGCTCAGGAAAGACGTAGCCCCCGCCGGGCTCGTAATAGGCCTTCTCGTTGCCTTCGAGGTTCAGGAATTGCGGGAAGCGGTGAGCCACCTCGCGCCCGTCGATCACTTCATGCACGATGCCGAAATCACGCGCAGCCGCAATCGAGCGTGCGACGAAATCCGGCTTGCCGTGGTGCGAGGTCTCGCCAACGCCGGGCGCCATGACGACGAGGCCGCATGGGTTCAGCAGCTCGGCGGACGTCTCGGCTTCGAGCTCGTGCCAGATCCGGTGCGTATCGAGTACCAGGGGGACGTAATCACGGCCTTCGCCGACCGCCTGCCGGGTGATGCGGGTTTCGCCGTGGCTGGATCCCATCGTGTGGGGAGGGGCAAAGCGATCGAGGCCGACCGCCTTCACCCCTCGCTTGGCCAGTTGATAGAGGGCCGCGCTGCCCATGGCACCGAGGCCGATCACCAAAATGTCCGCTCGTTCGCTCATCGATGAAAATTGCTCAATTATTAGGACAGTCTGAATTCTGCTTTCAGATGCAGCTCGCCTACAAGGATAATTCATGTAATGAAGCAAATTTGCATTCTCATATGACTTTTGCTTAAGTCGTGGGGATGCAGCCGCCCGTCCCAGACCTGCGAAGCCTACAGATCGTCGCCGCTGTCGCGGACTCCGGCAGCATGCTGGAGGCGTCGCGACAATTCGGGATGACGCAATCCGCCGTCTCTCAGGCTGTCCGGCGCGCCGAGGCCGCGGTCGGTGTCGCATTCTTCAATCGGACCCGCAGGCCGCTCACGCCGACCCGGGCGGGACGCATCCTTGCGGACCGCGTCCTCGATCTGAACCGCGATCTTGACGTGCTTCTCGGCATGCTGCGGGCCGCGGCCGAACAGTCCGAGCGCATTGATCTTCGGCTCGGCCTCGTCGACTCCTACGCAGGCACCGTCGGCGCGCACCTCGTCAAGGAGCTGATGTCGGGGTCGATCGCGCTGAGCCTGTCGGCATGGTCGGGTCTTGCCCATTCTCATGCAGAGGCGCTGGTTCGTCGCATGATCGACGCGGCGATCACGTGCGATGCCATGGACGATCTCTATGACGTCGAGCGTTTTCCGTTCTACCGCGAGCCATATCTGCTCGTGGTGCCGCGCGGATTGGAAGCTGAATTTGCCGATCTTGATTTGCGCGAGATTCTCGTCCGGCATCGTCTGGTCCGGCATAGCGAACGCTCTTATGTCGGTGCACAGGTCGAACGCCATCTGAGCCGTCTGGGCATTCGTCCTCCACGGGCCTTCGAGTTTGATACCTCGGACAGCCTGGTCGCCATGGTCGCGACCGGCATGGGCGTGGCGATCACCACGCCGCTGTGTCTGTTGCAGGGGCTTGCCCACGCGGCTCAAGTCAGCGCGGTTCCTTTGCCGGGCCCCGGATTTTTCCGTGAACTGCTTCTGGTGACCCGCCGCGGAGATCTTTCGTCGCTGGCGCCACGCATCGCAGAGATGGCGCGAACGAGCATTACGACGCAGGCGATGCCGCGCATCCTCACGCTCGTCCCCTGGTTCACCCAGGAATATTAGCAACGAAAAAGCCCGGCGTGAGCCGGGCTTTTGTTGTTTCAGCTGCCGTCCCGTCTCAGCGGCGGAACATGCCGCCCATCATGCCACCGACGACGCCGCCAACGAAGGCCGCACCGGCCGCATCGCCGGGGCTGCTGCGCTGCTGGGGAGCCGGTGCCGGCGCGCTGCTCGGAGCCGGGGCGCTGGCACGTCGGGCCGCCTTCTGGCTGCTATCGCTTGTGGTCGGCGGAGTGGCCACGACCTCGGAGAGCAGAGCCTTGTGCTGGTGCTTATTGAGATAGCCGGACGACGGATAGCCGCGCGCGGCCTGCCAGCGTTTGATCACCGTTCGGGTCTCGTCGCTGAACGCCCCGGTCTGCTTGGTATCGAAGCCGAGCCCGGTGAGCCGGCGCTGCACGTCGCGACGTCCGTTCTTGTCGAGGCCGATCTGGTCCTCGGTGAGCTGAGTGGCCTCGTCGGTGAAGGTCGCAGGATCGACGCCGGCGTTGAGCGTACGGGTAGCGGTCGAGGGGCCGCTCTTGATCGCAGCGAGGCGTGCCAGCGCCAGCGCCTTGAACTGACCGTTGGGATAGGCGGTGAGATAGGCGTTGAGCTCTTCCGGCTTGTTCGACTCCTTCACCGAGCGCCAGTATTCGAGCTCGACACCGTCCGAGCTCCCGGTCGCGGCCGGCACGCTGCCAGCCGCCGTCGGCGCCGCGTTGGCAACCTGCGCCGTCGGGGCCTGATTGAGATAGACGGAGCCCGTCAGGTTGGTGTGGCCCCAGGGCAGCTGGCCTTTGCGCGTCTCTTCATTGACCTGGGCGCGCACCGCCGTCATCGCCTGCTGGATCTCGACGCCGGGCTTGGTGATGTTGTCGATCAGCGCGCGGGTGAACGGGCTGTTGTTGCCCTCCTGGCCGTCGAGCGCGGTCTGGCCCGGGCCGGTCGCGAACGCGATCAGCGTGCCTTCGCCGGACTTCATCTCGGCAAGGCCGCTCTGCACGTTGACGCTGCGGGTCGCCGAGTTCGACTTGATCTTGGCGGCGAACGGATTGTCACGGCAGGCATCGAGGAAGACGAGCTTGACCTTGGCATCGCCCATGGTCTGCTCGAGCGTCAGGTCGATATTGATGGCAGCGCCCAGCTTGACGTCCATCTCCGATTTGATGTCGGCATCGACAGGCAGGAGATAGTTGGTGCCGCTGACGGCAATGCCGTGGCCGGCATAGTAGAACAGCGCGATATCGGAGCCCTGCGCCTTGCGGCCGAAATCGAGCAGCTTCTCCGTCATCTGGTCGCGGGAGAGATTGGAGCCCTCGATCACCTCGAAGCCGACGTTGCGCAGCGTGGATGCCATCGCCTTGGCGTCGATCGGCGGGTTCGGCAATTGCGCGACGTTCTTGTAGGAGCCGTTGCCGACGACGAAGGCGACGCGGCGGTCGGCTTTCGCGGCACTGACCGACAACGCAACGCACATCAGCGAGGCGAGCAGGGTGAGATAGCGCATTCTGAAATCCCCAGAATCGAATTGCAGGCAGCAACAAATTGGCAACGAACCTACACGAAGTGCCCGACTTCGCGCCACCAAAACGGCGGTACGTCGCGTTCAACCCGTTGCTGTGTGGCCGAATGTGCACGATGGAGGATCTCTCCAACGTGATCCAAATCACACGGCCACTTGGTTTTGTCGCGCGAGGCGGCGCGAGGTTCACTGCGCGCGGGCGGGAACCGGCGCCGGCTTCAAGTTCAGGAGATTGCCGCACAGGATCAGCGCCGCGCCGAGCACGGTCCAGGCGTCCAGCCGCTCCGAATACAGCAGCCAACCTGCGGTTGCGGTCAGCGGAACCCGGAGGAAATCCATGGGCACCACGATCGTCGCATCGGCATAGCGCATCGCGCTGGCGAGGCAGTAGTGCGAGAACGTGCCGCAGACGGCGATGACGCCGACCCAGGCCCAGGCATAGGTCGACGGCCAGGTCCAGACCAGCAGCGTCGGCACGAAGCCCGCCACCGACTGCACCACCAGCATCCAGAACAGGATCGACAGCGCGCTTTCGGTGCGGGTCAGCGATTTCACCAGCGCCATCGACACGCCAAATCCCATGGCGGCCCCGAGCGCGATGAGCTGGCCCGGATTGATCTCGCCAGTGGCCGGCCGCACGATCACGATCACCCCGACGAGGCCGAGCACGATGGCGGCGATCTTCCACGGCGTCATGCGTTCGGAGAGGAAGCTTGCCGCGAGGATCGCGGTCCAGATCGGCATGGTGAACTCGATCGCCACGACCTGGCCGATCGGGATCAGTGTCAGCGCAAAGAACCAGCCGAGCTGGGCAGCATAGTGCACGAGGTTGCGCGCGACGTGGTGTTGCAGGCGCGATGTCCTGAGCACCTTGAAGCCGCCGGCGCGATAGATGATCGGCGCCAGCAGGACGAAGCCCGCCAGCGACCGGATCTCCATGATCTCGAAGACGTTGAGCTCGCGTGCGGTCTCGCGCCCGGCCACCGCCATGACCAGCGTGAGCGAGAGCCAGCCGGCCATCCACAGTGCAGCCATCGTTTTGGACGGTGTCGTGCTCATTGCGGCGGACACGGGAAGGGTGGAATTCGAAGGGACGGCCGGTATCGGCGACATCGCCGCCGTTTGCAACGGCCAAATCTGCGGATGCAGCGATGCAGGGCGGCGTGTTAAGGCATCAGCGAACAACGAGAAAATCGGGAGATATTGCTCATGCGCATCTTGCAGCCGGCCGAGTGGAAAAAACCGCGCGGCTTTTCCCATGGCGTCGTGGTCGAGGGGCCGGGCCGGTGGGTGGTGCTCGCCGGCCAGACCGGCGGCGACGAGGCGGGCAATTACGCGCCTGACATGGCCTCGCAGGTCGGAGCCGCGCTGCAGCGGATCATCAAGCTTTTGGGCGAGGCCGGCGCGGGTCCCGAGCACATCGTCCGTCTGACCTGGTACCTGACAAGCCGCAGCGAATATGAGGCCGCGGGCGCCGGCATCGGCGCGGCCTGGAAGGAGACGCTCGGGCGCAATTTCCCGCCTTCGACGCTGCTCTATATCGGCGGCCTCGTGGACGAGCGGGCCAAGGTCGAGATCGAGGTCACGGCGTTCGTCCCGGGCACATAAAAAAATCGACCCGGCGAGGTCGCCGGGTCGATGGTCGTGTCACCTGGTGTCTTACTTCGTCAGCGAGATGTTCGCGCCGCGGAACTGGCTGTCCGCGCGCATCGAGACGCTCTGCTTGTTGCCCGATGTCTTGAGCGAGATGTTGGCGTTGAAGCCGGCAGTCGAGGCGAGCAGCTCGTAATTGCCGCCGGCGCCACGGCCCTGGAGCGATCCGGAGATGTTGCGGCTCGCCTCGGACCAGCTGCCCGCAATGGCGCTGCCCTCAGCCTTCACGTTGGCGCCGAGGTTGAACTTGTAGGCATCGCTGGCACAGGTTAGCGACATCTCCATGGTCGGTCCGATCGGGGCGTATTTGGCCCGGCAGCGGATCCGCTCGGTCGAGCCGTCATCCAGCGTAACGGTGCCGCTGCCGCTCCAGGTGCCCGCCAGCGGGGCGAACGGGCCGGACTGGGCCTTGCTTTCAGAGCTGACGAGCCCCGCCGCAAACAAAACGGCGGCCGCAATCAGCAGCCGCCGGTTCCGGACGCGAGCCTCGACTGGTTTATTGGCGCGATGCTTCCCACCGCCCGCTGCACGGTATGCCTGCAGATGCTCCATTCCACTTCCCCGATCCGGCGTTGCCGTTGAGTTGACCGTTGGCATATGCACCATTGATCGAAACTTTCACAAGTCCCCCACTGCCGATGGTGCCGGAAACGTTAGCGCCGGGTGCGGTGATCTTGCCGTCGGCAACGGTCAGCATCGAGCTCGCGGTCGGCTCGCACGAGCCGCTCTTGGTCACGATGGTGACCTGCCAGTTGCCGTCATAGGGGCTCTGGGCGAAGGCGGGAGCGGCGAGGGTGCCGGTGAAAACTGAAGCGGCACAGAACGCCGCGATGCGAGCAAAACGCATGAATTCCGTCCTTGAGTATGTCTGATATGCTGTCGCTTATTCGGACAAAATGTGACGGAAATTTGTTGCGCTGCCGAATCGAAAATTGTTCCTGTGGAAACAATGGTTTATTTGCGATTTTGATTCCGATTTTTCAAGCAAAATCAATGCGGCCTGACGTTAATCGTTAACGTCAGGCCAGACTCGGCGCCGAGGTCGCGAACTGCTCGTCCTGGACCTTGGACGGCAGCGCCTTGTGAACCTTGATATAATCGATCACGTCGGCCAGCAATTTGAGCCCGAGCGGGGCGAGCGCGCGCTCCCAGAGCTCGCGGGCGGTCTCGCCCTTCTTGACGAAGCACCAGTCCTGCGCGGCGATGGCGCCGGCATCCATGCGGTCAGCGAGTTGATAGATGGTACCGCCGGCGATCGGATCGCCTTCCTTGATGGTCCATTCCACGGCGGCCTTGCCGCGGTGGCGGGGCAGCAGCGAGGGGTGGTAGCCGATCCCGCCGTACGTGGCGGCGGCGAGCGCATCCTTGCCGATCCGGGCATGGCTATGGGCCGTGATGATCAAATCTGTGCCGGGGGCGATCTCGGAGGCCACCACCAGCTTCGGATTGGCCTGGACCACGACCTCGATGCCGGCGGCCTTGGCCGCTGCGGCCAGGCGATCCTCGGCGTCGGCCACGACGACCCCTGCGATCGAGACGCTGTGCTCCCGGAGCATGTTCAGGGTGGTCACACCGAAATGGCGGGAGCCGACGAGGGTAATGCGCATGGGGGTCCGATCCGTCTCGCAACTGCGTCATACCCCCGATAACACGTCCGGGCGCCGTGTCACCATCCGCGGGCCGTTTGCGCCGGTTATCAACAATGCGCCGGGCGCGGGGCAGCTGAACTCCATGATTGCACAGCCAGCCGTCCCGGTGCTTCCATGTGCGCCTTGCGGCGTCTCAGGAGCGAGGACATGCGAAGCGTGTGGTTTTTTCTGCTCGCGACATTGATTGCGGCCGCGCCGGCCCACGCAGGCGGGCCGTACCCGGCCGTGCCGCCCGAGATCGGGGTGGCGCCGTTTATCGGCCCGACCTGGGATGCCTATCGCTGCGCTGAAGGACTGCCCTACAATTTCTACCACGACGCCTATTATGGCGAGGAGCCGCCGGCGATCTATCGCGGCTATGCCTACAGGCAGTATTACCGCTACAGCGCCTATCGCAGGCTGCCGCGCAAGTATTTTTGCGTCACGGACTAGCGTTGCCGCGCAGCCACGGTCGGCAGCAAAGGATGGCGGCCCCCGATCCTCCGTGTCATTTTTAACAGAAGGAATCCGTTGTGTGCGGCTAGAACCTGCACCAACCGGGGCTGGTAACATTTCAATCCGGATCCGTTTTCGAACCCGGCTATGGCCGCTGGCGTAATCGCCAGCGGCTTTTTCATGCCGTGCGTCACGAAATCATCTGACGGTAATACGTTCTCAACCAGCTTGTCGTATCGACGAATCCGTCGCGGATTTGTATTGCGTACCGCGACACCGAAAATGTCCCGCCGGCGTGGGTGCGCCGCGCGGGCTTTTTCGCCGGGACCGATTTCATGCCGAGCGCGATTGAGCAGATCGTGGACGCCTATGTGCGTCTGAAGAACCGTCGCGGGCTCGACCAGTTGATGATGCACAGGCAGCGGCTCGCGGTCGATCTGAAGAGCAGGTCCGGCTATGATTTCAGCCTGCCGATCAGCCAGATCGACGAGGAGATCGCGATCATCGAGGCGGGTCTCAGCCGGCTGAAGGCGGCGAATTCCACGGCAGCGTAGCGCGGCTCGGCGAGGTGAACTCTTGCGCGGACTGAGGTGCTCCGCATCGTCGCTGTTCGATCCCGGTTCATGCAAGGTTCAGCCCCGCCATGCCCCAATCAGCAGGTCGTTTTGCGGGACACGAATTCTGTTAGGGTTGTCCCCGACATTGGAGGAGACGTCATGATTGGACTCGCGCTGGCCGGCCTGATTGCGTTTGCGAGCGTGCCGGCGGCATCGCCGGAGCCGCTGGTCGAGCAAGTTCAGTTCCGAGGCGGTCCGGGAGGGCAATGTCCCCACGGCTATGATTACAATCACTCGAACGGCCGCTGCTATCCCAACGACTATCATGCGCCAGGTTACTACAACAGGCCCGAGCCGACTTACCAAGGCCGTCGGGGCGGACTCTGTCCGGACGGTTACGACTACAATTACTCGAACGGCAATTGCTATCCGAACCGTGCGCGGGCGCCCGGCGCCTACGGCGCTCCTGACTATTACGGACGCCGCGGCGGCCTCTGTCCCGACGGCTACGACTACAATTATTCGAGCGGGCAGTGCTACCCGAATCGCGCACGCGCGCCCGGCATGTACGGGCGCTAGGACGCCCTAGGAGGATTTGCCGCCGTCGATCACCGTGAACAATGGTCGGGCCTTGGTCGGCTCGACCAGCAGTTCCTCGACCATGGCACTCGCGGCCTCGACATATTTCCGCGTGGGCTTGTCGAGGGGGCGCTGCGCCTCGTCATCGAGTGCGACCTTGGCGGCCTCGACCAGCTTGCGCATGCGCTCGGCATGGTCGTCGCCTGCGGTCAGTGTCGCGCGCGCCAGCGAGCGCAGCACGAACAGCTCGCCCTCGAGGCGGAGCAGGCGGTCGTTGAGACGGGCAAGGACGGCGTTGAGGTCGGCCATGTCAGCTGTTCGGCACAGAGGATCCGTTCCGATCTAGCGGCGATCGGTGAACGGAGTCCAAACGGCATCCGCGCAATTGGGCTGATCGTCCGCCTGTCGCGGTGCCGCCGTTGTGACCGGTCGTGACGTCGCCTATGCGTGGGCACAGCATGGTTCCCGCACCACATGTCAGCCCGGGTGGGCGTTTGGAGCCCATGCGATGCGGTTTATCCCGATTGTGATCCTCTTGATGTCGGCATGCGCGGCTGCCGCCGCGGCGCCGGCGCACCACGCCCGCCAGCACCACCCCGTTATCGCCCGTCCGTCCGAGGACGTGCCGGTGCCGCCCGGCTGGTACAAATTTCCCGGATGGCCGCCGATCCCGCCGTCGGAGAACAGGAATCTCGATCCCTCAAATTTCGGCGGAGGCTGATCGAAACTACGCCGCGGTCCGCGCCAGATAGTCGCGGGCGAAGGCGAGGTACCAGTCGAGGCAGGCCGGGTTGGCCATCGCCTCCTTGTTGATGACCTTCTCGACGGGCTGACCGAGCAACAGCTTCTTGATCGGCAGCTCCTGCTTCTTGCCGGACAGCGTGCGCGGGATCTCGGCGACTGCGAAGATTTCATTCGGCAGGAAGCGGCGTGACAGGCCGGCCTCGATCGCCTTGTTGATCTTGGCCTGCAACGCGGCGTCGAATGCGACGCCCTCGCGCAGCACCACGAACAGCGGCATGTAGCTGTCGCGGCCGAGATATTCGAGGTCGACGACGAGGCTATCGAGCACCTCCGGCAGCGCCTCGATCGCGGAATAGAGCTCGCTCGTGCCCATGCGCAGGCCGTGCCGGTTGATGGTGGCATCGCTGCGGCCGTAGATGATGCAGGAGCCGTCCGGATTGACCTTGAGCCAGTCGCCGTGTCGCCACACCGGCCCGCGACCGCTGCCGTCGAAATTATCCGGATAGGTCTCGAAATAGCTGGCGCGATAGCGCGCGCCGTCCTTGTCGTTCCAGAAGTAGAGCGGCATCGACGGCATCGGCTCGGTGCAGACGAGCTCGCCGACCTCGTCCGTGACGGCGCGGCCCTGTTCGCTGAAGGCCTCGACGGCCGCGCCGAGCAGGCGGCACTGCATCGCGCCCGGCGTCTGCGGCAGCTCGCGGTTGCCGCCGATGAAGGCGCCTGCGAAATCGGTGCCGCCGGAGATGTTCGCCCACCAGATGTCGGCCTGCGCCTTGCTGCCGTTGGTCTTCGACAGGCTTGCGAAGCGCGCGTTGAACCAGGCTTGCGTGTCGGCGCTGAGCGGTGAGCCGGTCGAGCCGAGGCAGCGCAGCCGCGACAGATCGCCGGCGGCGGCAAGATCGATCTCGGCCTTGGTGCAGTTGGCGAAGAACGCCGCGCCTGCCCCGAAGAAGGTCGCCTTCGACTGCGCCACGAAGCGCCAAAGGGTGGTCCAGTCCGGCTTGTCCCTGGTGCCGCCGGGGCTGCCGTCGAAGATGCAGCAGGTGGTGCCGCTGAGCAGGCCGCCGACCTGGCTATTCCACATGATCCAGCCGGTCGAAGAGTACCAGTGATAGCGCTCGCCGAACGAGTTTGGGTGATAGGAGCAGCCGATGTCGTTGTGCAGGCCGAGCAGCGCCAGCACCACGATGACGATGCCGCCATGGCCGTGCACGATCGGTTTCGGCAGGCCGGTGGTGCCGCTGGAATAGACGATCCAGAGCGGATGATCGAACGGCAGCCACATCGGCTCGAACGCGCCGATCGCGGCATCCGTCCTTGCAAGGATATCGGACAGCAGGGCGTCCGGCGCGGCCAGCGCACCAGCCTCGCTGTGCAGGATGACGTGCTCGACGGTGGGGAGCGATCGCCGGAGCTCGGCCAGCACATCGTGCCGGTCATGGCGCCGGCCGCTATAGGTGACAGCGTCGCAGGCGATCAGCACTTTCGGCTCGATCTGCTTGAAACGGTCGATCACGGCGGGCGCGGCCATGTCGGGCGCGCACACGCTCCAGACCGCGCCGATGCTGGCGCTGGCGAGAAAACCGATGATGGTCTCGGGGATGTTGGGCAGATAGGCCGCAACGCGGTCGCCGGGCTTGACGCCCTTCTCCTTCAGATGCAGCGCGAGCGCCGCGGCCTTGCGCCGCAGCTCCGGCCAGCTGGTTTCCCTGAGCTTGCCGTCCTCGCCGCTGCTGACGATCGCGGGCAGGCCGGCGGCATCGGCTGCCTCGACATGCCGAAACACCTGCCGGGCGTAGTTCACCTGCGCACCCGGAAACCAGACCGCGCCCGGCATCTTGCGCTCGTTGATGACGACCGCAAACGGCGTCGGCGATTGCAGGTCGTAATAATCCCAGATGCTGCGCCAGAAGCCGTCGAGATCGCGCACCGACCATTGCCGCATGTCCTCGTAGGTTGCGAAGGAGAGGCCGCGCTGTTCAGCCAGCCAGTTGCGGTAGAGGGCGATCTGCGGAAGGAAAGGAGCGGTCATCACGTTTCGGCTTCAGTTGCGGGGAGGGGAGCTTAGCCCGCGCCGCAGGGGAGCAGAAGCCATCGTTCGTGCAGACCGCAATGACCGCCTTCAGCCTACCACTCCACGCCCGCCCAGCGGCGTCCGAACACCGGCGGCTTCGTCTTCACCGCCTGCCAGCCGAAGAAGTGATGCTTGCCGGACCAGCTGTGCACCATGCTGCTGCAGATGTTGCACCTGAAGTGGCCGACATGCGCCTCGGTGTGCTCCTCCCGTGTCGCGGTGTAGTTCATGCTGCAACCGGTGCAGGTGAATTCTTCGATCGTCCAGATGCTGTTGGCCATTGCACGTGCTGTTTCTTGGGACCTCGATGCAGGGTAGGAGCGGGCCTTTGCATCGACGTAAACCGGCCCAGGGAAATCCGGTTAATCGCCGTTAGCCAAACCGCGCCGGCGTCATGGCGGGATCAGCCCTCGGTCCGGCCCGGCCGCATGTCGCGGTCGATGCGCATCTGCACGCGCCGGATGGCGAGCTGCGGCAGCCTGCCTTGCACCCGGCCGGTGCGGACCTTGTCAGCGATCGCGTAGGCATAGTGCCAATAGCCGGGAGCGCCGTTTCGCTTGATTGAAAAGCGGATGCCGCGGTGAATTCCCGCATGCTGATCGGGCTCTCGGGGGCGGCGCGGCATTGTCTCGGAATGCATTTGGGCCCGAGGCGTTCCTAAACCGACGGCCGGCAGGTCCCGAACGCGCGGGCGGTCGTCTTGACGCCCGCCCCGGGGCTGGCAATAACGGCTGCCCGTGCAAGTGCCGGAACCCGCGTCGATGCCGCAAGGAAGGTCGTGCCCGTGAAAAGCCTCCGCCAGCTCCTCACGGGTGAGGACATCATCCAGCTCGTGATCCGGCTCGGCCTGCTGGCCCTGCTGATCATCTGGACTTTCCTGATCATCCGTCCGTTCGTGCCGATCCTGGCCTGGAGTGGCGTGCTCGCGGTGGCGTTCTACCCGGCCTTCAGCTGGGTCGCCAAAATCCTCGGTGGACGTCCCAAGACTGCGGCGGCAATCCTCACCCTCATCACGCTCGGCATCGTCATCGGCCCCGCGACCTGGCTCGGCATCAGCGCGGTGGACGGTGTGCGCGAGCTGGCGCACCAGCTCGGCACCGGCGACCTCGCGCTGCAGTCGGCGCCGGAGCAGCTCAAATCGTGGCCGCTGGTCGGTCCCTGGCTCTATGAGCTCTGGGACCAGGCCTACACCAACATCCGCGCAGTGCTGCGCGAGGTGGCGCCGTATCTTCAGCCGTTGGCGGGGCCGCTGCTGTCGCTCGCGGGCGATGCCGGCGTCGGTACGCTCCAGTTTCTAGTCTCGGTGTTCGTGGCCGGTTTCCTGTTTCCGCATGGGCCGCGGCTGGTCGCGGCTGGCCGCGGCTTCCTGTTCCGCATCGTGCCCGAGCAGAGCGAGCATTTCCTGTCGCTCGCGGGTGCGACCATCCGCGCCGTGGCGCAAGGCGTGATCGGCGTCGCGATCGTGCAGGCCCTGCTCGCCGGCATCGGCTTCAAGCTTGCGGCGGTGCCGAGCGCGGGTCTGCTCGCCTTCATCGTGCTGCTGCTCTCGATCGTGCAGATCGGCGCCTTCCTCGTGCTGCTGCCCGTCATCATCTGGATCTGGACCGCCAAGGACGTCACCACGGCGCTGGTGCTGACGGTGTTTCTGGTCCTGGTCGGCTTCATCGACACCATGCTGAAGCCGCTGGTGATGGGACGCGGCCTGACCACGCCGACCATCGTGATCTTCGTCGGCGTGATCGGCGGCACGCTCGCGCACGGCATCGTCGGCCTGTTCATCGGGCCGATCATCCTGTCGGTGGCCTGGGAGATGATGATGGCCTGGATCAGGACGGAGGATCAGGCGGAGGCAGGGGCGGGCGCCGGCGAAGGCTGATATCGCGGCTCGAGCGGCGCGATCCTGCGCTCTTCGGTCGGCCCGGCCTGACGGTCCGCAGCCTGTGGTCAAGACGCGCCCCGAACTTGTCTATCCAACTAGACAAGTTACGATCGGGACGATTCTATTCTCGATTGCGACAGCAATGGCGAAGTCTTCCAAGCTGGTTGCCGCGAAGCGCGGCAAGGTATTGTTGGTCAGACGCCGGTCGGACGGCCTGTGGATGTTCCCGGGCGGCCGCAAGCGCGCGCGCGAGTCCGAGAAGGATTGCCTGCGGCGGGAGATCAAGGAGGAGCTGCCCAAGCTGAAGCTCGGCAGGATCAGCCTCTGGAAGGAAGTGAAGGCCAGGAACAAGCGCTCCGGTCGCAAGATGAGCGATGCGATCTTCATCGCCAAGGGCGCCAAGGGCAGGCTGGCGATCGGCGACAAGAAGGAGATCGACCGTGCCGCCTGGCAGAAGCCGCGCGGCATTCGCCTGACGCCGACCTCGCGCTACATCCGCGACCGCCTGTTTCCGAGGAAGCGGCGGCGGAGCTGAGCTAGTCCTCTCGCTCCGCCGATTGCGTCCGCCCGGTGAACGACCTCGACTGCGCCAGGCGCGGCTCCGGCGCGGCGCGCCTCACGGCCTCGGCCTCGCGCTGCTCCTTGCGGACCTTGCGCGCATTGCGCATCGCGCGCTTGACGAAGGGGTGCTGGGAATCCTCGGCGAAGAACAGCACCACCTCGCAGCTCGGACATTGTCTGGAATAGCCGTCCTGCAACCGCGCGGCGCGATCGCGGAACACGTTCTTGCAGCGCGTGCACTGAATCTGGACGGAGCCCATGCGCGATCGACAATGACTGATGGAAATGCATCGTCATGCTGATCGCAAATGTCTGAAGAAAGCCTGAAGGGCTTCTGCGGATTCACCGCCAGCCTGCCGCAAGCCGATGCAGCGGACGCGAGCATGTCGGCGATGCTCGCGTCACGCGCGCGGCGAAGCTATTGCTTGGCCGCCATGGTCTCCAGGCACTGATTGAGAAATGCGGTGCGATCTCTCGGCAGCACCTTCTCGAGATCCGCTTTCAGCGCGCATTCGCGCTGCCGGATCTGCTCGGCACGGCGCTTCTCGGCAGCTTCACGAAATTCGGGCGCGACCTTGCTGGGATCGACCAGCGCCTGTGAGCGGGCGGGTGTGGTTGCAAGCAACACGATGGCAGCGATGAAAATGAATGGTTTCAAATGAGCCTCCGAAAAAAAGCATCCTAGCGCGCGGCGTGCCAACGCTCAAATCGGAGCCCCCGCGGTACCCCGTTCCGCCGCAGCTGCGCTGACAGTGCGTGTGAACCAGTTCACAAGCGCTCGATCAGTTCGCTGCTATGAAGGCACATTGCTTGACCAAATCATTTTTTGACGAAACGCCCCGGCGTCCAAGCGCCGGGGTTTTTCGTGCTGGCGATGCGGTCTTCGATCGCATCAGCCTTTCCCGCAAATGAAGCACGATCCCGCGCCGCGTTATATGCTTCGGAACGGGGCCCGGTTCCCGTCCGTGGATGCACGGAACGTTGCCGCAAGGCGTGCGTTCGCCGGGCAAATCCCATATGGATGGCGGCGCGTCGCCGAATCGAAACGAGAGCGGCGCGTGTTCAGTTGGCGGCGGTTTACGACCAGAAACGGATTCACGTGAGGCTTGCAAAGAAGGCGCGGGCGGCCAAGGCATCGCCAAAGAGGGCATCGCCAAAGACCACGATATCGCCCAAGTCCAGGACATCGCTCAAAGCCAAGACGCTTAAGACCAAGACGCTTAAGACCAAGGCATCGCTCAAGACGAAGGCGTCGCCAAGGAAGAGCGAGGGGGCGCAGCGCGCCGCGATCTCGTCGTCGTCGCCCCTCGGTTCGATGGCGCTTCACCTGCTCGCGCAATGGAAGCAGTCCGGACCCAGCGGCATCGTGTTTCTCGCCGAGAACGAGAGCAGGGCGGAGCGGCTGGGCAGCGTCATTCATGCGCTCGATCCGTCCTGCGAGGTGCTGGTGTTTCCGCGGCTGAACACCTTGCCGTTCGATCAGCTCGAGCCCTCGCACGAACTCGCAGGGCGCAGGGCCTCCGTGCTGCGGCGCCTTGCAAGATCCAAGAGGCCGCTGTTTCTCGTCTCGACCGCGGAAGCCGTGATGGAGCGCCTGCCGCCACCGGCGAGCCTGTTGCGTCTCAGCCTCAGCTTGAAGGTCGGTGGCGCGTTTTCCGAGCGGGAGCTCGAGAGCCGCCTCGAATCCCTCGGATACGATCTCGACGACGAGCCGGACTATCCGGGCGGGGCGCTGTTTCATGGACAGACCTTCGAGATATTTCCCGCAGGCGCGCTCGGCCCGTTCCGCATCGAGCATTCCGATCGCGCGATCGACCGGATCGTGGCGTTCGACCCGAAGGAGCACGACATCATCTTCGAGACGAAGGAGCTCGTGGTCGATCCGATGTCGGAGCGGCTTGGCTTTGCCGGCAGGGGCGGCAAGCGCGCGCGCCTGTTCGACTATTGCGGACGCGCCAAATGGATCGCCGATGCAGGCGTACCGGCGCATGCCGACGGCTGGCTTGATACGATCGAGGAGGCCGCGCCGCGGGCGGAGCGGGAGCGCGAATATCTCGGACGTCGCGACTGGAAGCAGCTCTCCAGGGGCATGAAGGTGTTGCCGCGGACGGCATCGTTCCAGGCCGTGCCCGAATTCTCGAAGCTGACATCCGCAAGGAAAGCGCTGCGTGCCTTCGTCGAGGAGACGCGGCGGGCCGGTTCGCGATTGATCCTCGTCGCAGCGCAAGAGGACGATCTGCGCGTGATGGAGCGGATGAGCGGCGTCAAGACGCAGCGCTGCGAGGATTGGGACGAGGCGACGCGCGGGGGAAGCGGCGAGGCGGCACTTCTGGCCGATCTCGATGCGGGCTTCGTCGTGCCGGGGCGAAAGCCTCTCGTCGTCGTGACGGCGTCCGACGTGCTCGGCAGCCGGGCGCATCATGCGCAGCCGATGGCGCGCGCCTGGAGCGCGGCCTTCGACCATGCCGATGTGCCGGAGCAGGGCACGGTGGTCGTTCATCTCCAGCGCGGCCTTGCCGTGCTCGACGGCTTGCAGACGGTCAACACCGGCGGCGGCGCAATGCGCGAGATGATCCGCCTGAAGTTCGCGGGCGACAATGCGGTTCTGGTGCCGCCGACTGATCTGGCGCTGATGTGGCCTTACGCCGCCGAGCTCGGCAAGCTGGCGCTCGACAAGGCGGACGGCAGCACATGGTGGGCACGGCGCAGCGAGGCCGAGCGCGAGATCCAGATCGCGGGCAAGGTGCTCGCCAAGCACATCAGCCAGCGCCGCCGGCGGCGCGCGGAAAAGCTGGTGCCGCCGGGATCGGCCTACGAGAAGTTCGTCGCGCGATTTCCCTATTTCACGACAACAGACCAGGCCAAGGCGATCCACGATGTGCTGGATGATCTCGCGTCCGGTCACCCGATGGACCGGGTGGTCTGCGGCGATGTCGGATTTGGCAAGACCGAGGTGGCGCTGCGCGCGGCGGCCGCCGTGGTGCTGTCCGGCAAGCAGGTGGCGATCGCGGTGCCGACGACGGTGCTGGCCCGGCAGCATGTCGCAACGTTCAGCAAGCGCTTCGCCCCGTTCGGCATCGAGGTCGGGAATTTGTCGCGGGCTACCTCCGGCGCGGAGCTGCGCGAGACCAGGGAGGGCCTGCGCAGCGGCCGGATCAAGGTCGTGGTAGGGACGCAGGCGCTTACGGCGAAGGACGTGAAGTTCGATGATCTCGGCCTCGTCATCATCGACGAGGAGCAGCATTTTGGCGCGGCCGAAAAGGCAAAGCTCGCCGGCCTCGCCAAGAATGTCCATGTGCTGATGATGAGCGCGACGCCGATCCCGCGGACGCTTGCCGCTGGCCTTGCCGGCTTCCGCGATCTCAGCGTGATCGCCTCGCCGCCGGTGCACCGGCTTCCGGTCGCGACCAGGATTGCGCCGCTCTCGGATGCCGCCATCGCCTCCGCGCTGCTGCGCGAGCAGCGCCGCCACGGACAGAGTTTCCTGATCTGCCCGCGCATCCAGGATCTCGATCCGATGCTGGCGCGGGTGCAGGCGGTGGCGGGCGACCTCCGCATCGTCTGCCTGCATGGCAGACTGGCGGCGGACGAGATCGACGACCGCATGATGAGCTTCGTCGAGGGCAGGGCCGACGTCCTGCTCGCGACCAACATCGTCGAGAGCGGCCTCGATATTCCCCGCGCCAACACCATCGTGGTGTGTTGGCCCGAAAAATTCGGCCTCGCCCAGCTGCACCAGCTGCGCGGGCGGGTCGGGCGCGGCGGCATCCGCGCCTTCGCCCATCTCTTGACCGAGACGGCGTCCGGGCATTCCGAGAAGCGGCTGGCCGTGCTCGAGGAGTTCAGCCGGCCGGGCGCGGGCTTTGCCATCAGCGAGCGCGACCTGGACCTGCGGGGTGCGGGCGATCTGTTTTCGGAGCAGCAATCAGGCCATGTCCAGGTGTTCGGGCCCGTGCTCTACAGCCACCTCCTGAAAATGGCCTCGGAGAAGGTCGACGAGGAGCGTGCCGCGGTGTGGGTGCCCGACCTCAACCTGCCGGTCGGAGACATGCTGCCCGAGACCTATGTGCAGTCCGAGCCGGTGCGGCTCGAGCTCTATGCGCGCGCCGCACGATGCAGCAACGAGGACGATCTTGACGACCTCGAGGAGGAAACCTCCCGCCGCTTCGGACCCTTGCCGAAGGTTGCGCGCGATTTCTTCTCCGCGGCCAAGCTCAGGATCGAATGCAAGCGACGCGGCATCATCCGCCTCGACGTCGGCCCCGGCGCGGTGGCCGCGACGTTCCTGCCCGGACGGTTGCGGAAATCGAGAGGAAAGTCACTCCAGCGCGACGGCGATCGCGTCGTCTATCACAGCCCGATGCGCGATGCGCCGTTCGAACGGGTGGAGGAATTGTTCGAGGCGCTGGACGACGCGTGAAAACGGCACCGGCCTTCGGTTTCAAATAGGCGCCGCATCAGATTGCGGCGGGATGGCTGGCGCATCACATGAAGCCGGACCGTTGCCCGATCGGAAACCGATACGATGCGCGCCTTACTGGCCATGGGCCTTTTGATCGTCCTGTGCGCCGCTGCGGACGCTGCAGCGGCGCGTGACTCACGCATGCGTCCTCCGCGCGATCCCGCGGCCGGCCGTCCCGGCGCGGATATGCATCCCCGGGCGCGCTTCGCGGTCCCGGGCTGGAGCGATGAGGCCACGCAGCGCTGGCTGAATAACGCCTCGTCCAATGTCGGCCGTGGCGGATAGCTGGTGCAGAGCAACTGAGGCAGGGCGGTTAGGCGGCCTGCTCCTCGAATGAGGTGTAGACCCGGCCGTTTGGATCAACGATCTGGACGTCCCAGCACCCGTCCGCGACGAGCTCCCTGGCTTTCTTCAGGGCGGCGGCGAGCGACAGCCGCTTGAGGCTGACGACGCCTGCCGTGTCGAAACCGTTGATTTCGAACATGCCGTTCCTCCCATTTTCCTGAATCCTACATCATCTGAGGGCGTTGTCTGCAGCTTTTGTTGCGCCTCGAAGCAGGTGCCCATTCCTGGTTCCATTGCATTGACCCCGTAATCGGCCGGGGTAGATGGGGCCATCGGCCGGCCGGGCCGCTAACTTGGAATTAATCAGAAAAGCCCACAATTTTAGGCAGTTGTGTATGGGTGCTGCGTAAAGGAGGCGTCGCGACGACGTTCCGGCGACGGCTTCCTTTTGCTCGCTCATGAGGTCAATGCTGATGACCACGACATCCGAAGCGCAAGGCCTTGTCGAACAATTCGACCCCGCAGCACTTGCAGCTGCCGCAGCCCCCGAACCCGAAGCCCCCGAAATTCCTGTGCCGACCAGGCGGTCGAGCCGCAAATCGATCCTGGCCCTGTCGGTGTGTGCCCTCGCCATCAACGGTTCGGCGGCCATCTACACATGGCCTTCCGATCTTCCGTCGCTGAATGTCCGCAAGTTCGCCGAACTTTTTCCACGCCCGGAATCGTCCGCGCCAAAGCCGGATCCGGTCGTCGCTGCATTGAGGGATATTCAGTCGACCCAGCAGCAACACACGGCGTCACTGCAGGAGAGCAACAACGCCTTGCAGCAAAATGCAGCTTTGCTGCAGCAGGATTCAATGGTGCTCTTGTCCCTGAGACAGAGCATCACGGACGAGCGGGTCGATGTGAGGAAGATATCTTCGCAGCTGTCTACGCTGATCGCGAAGGTCGACTCGCTGCAAAGTGTGATGATGTCGGACGTGACGTCCTCCATTCGACGAGCGAATGCGCGCTATGGACTGTCTGCAGCGATGCGCAAACGGCTGGCGCGGGAATCGAAGCCCTTAGGGCCTGTTTCGGTTGGAGGAGCCCCGCTGAGCGTGCCGGCCGCGCCGCCGGCTCCGGAGAGCTGAAGGCGGGTCAAGCGGATCGCCTGGCACTGTGCCCGCGCCAAACCGGCGCCGCCGGACGACCCGGGGCTCGCCTGTTTCAGGCCCGGTGCGCTTCCTCTGTCTTTCAACTTTCGACCGCTGAACCGGATCCGGTACGCTCGTTCTGCTTTTCCTTTGATCGGGAAAAACAGGCATTATGCCGCGCGATGTTCCCGTCCGGAACACATCGCCGAATGTGCTGAAGCGAACAGAGCAGCGCTTCGATCTATGAGTAAGCTCGCATCTGCTCGGCCTTAAGGTCGAGCGCCTCCGGCGGCCCCGGCCTTACCCCCATTAGCCCCCCACGGCCGGGGCCGTCTTGCGGCTCAGTTGTGTCAGCGGTGAGGGGCCTTCGCCAAGTCTTCCCCCGCAAGCAGGTCTTCGTCCGCAAGCTGGATTGACTCTGCAGTTTCCCTATCCAACTATTCGGGAAAAAGTGGCAATTGGGCAATGGGCGATGAAAGACTACCAGGCTCAGCTAGAGAAGTTGCGGACGGACGCGGCCGAGTGCGCACTGATCCGCGATCTTGCGACCGACAAAGCCAAGCGCGAGCTGTTTGATCGGCTGGCCAATCATCTGACTGTGCTCGCGGAACACATCGAGCTGGCGATGCTGGAGCGACAGAAAGGCGCCGGAACGTAAGGCCCCTTCGGCAGCCGGGTGGATGGCCGAGGGCGAGCGCAGGGGTTACCGGGTCGGAGCTGCCTTCCATCCGTAGGACTGACGCGCGATTTGGCCGGTGACGTCGAGATCCTTCTCGTCAGAGAGGCGCCAGGCTGCCACCCCGAAGCAGACGGTCAGAACGACGGCGGCCACTAGCAGCAGCATCGATAGAAACTGGCTCACACCTACACCCCTGAACGCGACGCATCAGCGGAGCGACCACGGAACGTCGATTCGGAAAATGCAGACGCGCTGACCCATCGCCGATTTTCCCCCATCACTCACACCGGACCAAAAGCGCTCACGAGTCCGATCGTGATCGGGACCAGCGCCACGACGGTCCATAGGACGGGCGAGCTAGAGGAAAGGCCAGCGATGAGTATCCAGGCACCGAAGCCCACGAGGAGCACTGCGATGGCATAGGCAATGGTTTTTTCCATCGTTCGATCCACGAGCAACATAGGACCGATTGCGACAGTAAGATTCCCCGCGCTTGGAAATGTTCCTATTCCTATGCGCCGCGGCGAGCGCGAGGGATGGGGCGGGGGGCAACACGCTTAAGCACGCCGATGTTCGTTACCGGACCGGCGATGAAGGCGCTCTGTCAGTTCTCTATCGAATAGCCAGGGTGATAAGTCAGGCGTGCAGGTACTCTCGACCTCGACGGTGCGCATCTTGCAGCCGCATCCCAAGCTCGATTGCTGGCAAGCAAAATGGGCAGGCGCCGGCGATCGGGTTGCTGATCTTTTTGGTGAGCGCGCTGGGGCTCGAACCCAGGACCCCGTGATTAAAAGTCACGTGCTCTACCGGCTGAGCTACGCGCTCCCATGGCCGCGGATGGCTTCGATAAAGAGATCGCCATCGTCTTCGGACATTCGAGAAGCATGTCTTGCCGCCACGCTGAACTCGCGTCGCGGGGAAAACCGGCTGTTTCCGGATCATGCTTTCGGCCCGCGCTGTGTAGGGGGAGTGGCTGCGGAGGTCAATAGCGGGGGTGGTTGCCGAAACTCGCGGCAGCAGCGGGGATTTGCTTGCGGCGTCCGCACCTTAAGGAGGAATTTTCAACCCGATTGGCGGGCCGTCATCCACGCCGAACTGCCTTATGGGGCCGCCGGCGCGGGGGCTCGCCCGCGCCGCGACGTCTTGGGTCCGTCAGTTCGCCTCGCGCCGGACCTCGTTCGGCACCGGCTGCGGCGTGCCGGCGGGGGTCGGCAGGGCGACCGGGCGCAGGCCGATCAGCTCGGCGGTGCGGATCGCGCTGTCGCGCCAGAACTGGAACGAGTTGATGCGGCTGAGCTCGAGGATGGCGATCGCCACGGCGGCGAGGAACGGCAGGCTTTGCAGCACCAGCACGCCGGCGAAGACGTAGATCTCGGTGATCTGCCGGAAGCTGTTGGAGGCGACCAGCACGCCGGCGCCGATCAGGAGCAGGGTGCCGATCACGGCCTCCCAGAACGCCTGGAACTCGATCGACATCCGGCTAAGGCCGCCCTTGGAGGTGCGGGCAAAGGCGATGTGCTCGGTGATCAACCCTTGCGCCACCGCGCGCGACACCGTCCACTGCACGCTCATCGCCGCGATCATGGCGCCGAGCATCTGACCCGGCTTGATCGCGACGCGGGCGCGGTACATCGACAGGAAGTGCACCAGCGAGACGATGAAGGCGCCGATGATCGGCAGCGTCAGGATCTTGTCGGGAATGGCGATGTCGGCAAAGGCGACGATCGGCACCCAGACGAGGTTGAGCAGCGCCACGACGACGCCGAGGCTTTCGGCGCCCAGCCAGTTCAGCCAGCCGAGGCCGTATTCGCGCTTCTGGTCGGAGGTCAGCCGGCTCGCGCCCGGCAGGAAGCGGCGCCAGTGCTTCTTCACGATCTGGAGGCCGCCATAGGCCCAGCGATGGCGCTGCTTCTTGAAGGCCTCGTAGGTGTCGGGCAGCAGGCCCTGGCCGTAGCGGTGGTTGGTGTAGTGCGTGACCCAACCGAGCTCCTGGATCGCAAGGCCGAGATCGGAGTCCTCGCAGATCGTGTCGCTTGACCAGCCGCCGGCCATGTCCATCGCGGCGCGACGGATCAGGCACATCGTGCCGTGCACGATGACGGCATTGAGCTCGTTGCGCTGGACCATGCCGATGTCGAAGAAGCCGGCATATTCGCCGTTCATGATGTAGTGCATGATCGACAGGTCGCCGTCGCGATGCTCCTGCGGCGCCTGCACCAGGCCGACGCGCGGGTCGGCGAACGCCGGCACGAGGTCCTTCAGCCAGTCGGGCTCGACCACATAGTCGGCATCGAGGATGCCGATGATCTCGGCATCGACGGCGGTGCGGTCCATCGCGATCCGCAGCGCGCCGGCTTTGAAACCCTGCACCTTCTCAGCGTTGATGAACTTGAAGCGTTCACCGAGCGCGCGGCAATGGTCCTGGATCGGCTGCCAGAAGGCGGGATCGGGCGTGTTGTTGATGATGACGACGCATTCGTAGTTCGGATAGTTCAGCCGCGACAGCGCATCCAGCGTCTGCTTCAGCATGTCGACCGGCTCGAAGTATGCCGGGATGTGGATCGACACCTTCGGATAGTAGTTCTCCGGCACGTTCTCGACCGGCTTGCCCTTGGCGAGCAGCCGCTGCGGCGCGCGGCCGAAGGCGACCGCCGCGATCTCGTCGATGCGCGCCATCGCGATCAGCACCAGCGGAACAAGCAGGATCATGCCGAGCGTCAGCGCGAAGGCCGAGCCGAAGATGAAATAGTGGCTGTTCCAGAACGCGAACACGGTCGCCGTCCAGGCCCCGACGCCGTTGGCGGTCGCCGAGAGCAGGAAGGCCTGCTTCGCGGTCGGCTTTTCGAGCCGCAGGATCGGCAGCGACAGGAGGACGCCGACCAGGAGCGCGATTCCCATCAGCTTCCAGTAGTCGGGGTTCTCAACCGGACCGGTCCAGGCGAATTTCGGCTCGCGGCTGGCGTCGAGGATGCCCCAATACGGACCGACGCCGCCTTCGAAGAACTTCCAGGGCTGATCGATGGCCTCGACGATGTTGTATTCCATGCCGATGGCTTCGGCGCGGCTGACGAAGTTGCGCAGGGTCAGCGCCTGCTGGAACGGACCGGGGTCGGCGTTGCGTAAGTTGTAGCCCTGGCTCGGCCAGCCGAACTCGGCGATCACGATGCGCTTGCCGGGGAACAGGTTGCGCAGCAGGTTGTAGCGGTCGACGGCCTGGTCGACCGCCTGGTCCGAGCGGAAGTTTTCCCAATAGGGCAGCACGTGGGCGGCGATGAAATCGACGTTGGAGGCAAGGTCGGGATTGTCGCGCCAGATGTTCCAGATCTCGCCGGTCGTAACGGGCACGCGGACCGAGCCCTTGACCTTCTTGATCATGTCGATGAGGTCTTCGACCTTCTGCTCGCCGCGGTAGATCACCTCGTTGCCGACCACGACGCCGACGACGTTGCTGTTCTTGCGGGCAAGCTCGATGGCGGCCTTGATCTCGCGCTCGTTGCGATCCTTGTCCTTGTCGATCCAGGCGCCGACGGTGACCTTGAGGCCGAACTCGGCCGCGATCGGCGGCACCAGCTCCACGCCGCCCGTGGACGAATAGAGGCGGATCGCCCGCGTCATCGTCGACAGCGTCTTCAGGTCGGCGCGGATTTTCTCGACGCTCGGGATGTTGTCGATGTCGGGGTGGGCCGAGCCTTCGAACGGCGCGTAGGAGACGCTGGGCAACAGACCCCTGAAATCGGGAGCGGGTTCCTTGTCGCGCAAGACTCCCCAGAGCCCAGCATGAAGCGCGGAAACGAGCAACAGAACGGCGGCGACAACGCGCATCGCGGCTAAACCAAAAGGGGCTGAGGTGGCAGGGAAGCGGATCCGACCCCGAGATCCGACCGAGTCCGCGGCAAATGGAGCATACCTCTGCCGCGCGGTTTCACAACTGTCATGGGCTCATGTCCTTATGAGGGCATGGGCTTTTCGAGCAACGCGTGGCAGTGCCAACCGCTTCTATGGCCGATCGTTCCTGAACGAGAGCTGAAACGACCAGCAGCTATTTCTGGGGCGCCGGTGTCGGACTTGCCGCAGGCGAGGGGCTCGCGGCCGGCTGCGGGGCAGGCGCATTGCCGGCGGTCGGTGCTGCCGGCTGGGAGGCCGCGGCGGCTGCCTGCTGCGGCTGGGAGGCCGGGTTGATCCAGCAAGCATGGACACGGCTGTCCAGGGTCTCGGCGACCTTGGGATCGATCTGGCCGCCGAAGCGGGTCAGGCAGCGGAAAGCCGCCTGGATATGGCCGCCGGGGCAGCCGAAGCGGTCGTAGAGGTCGAGATGGCGGAATGCGGTATCGAGGTCATCCCGCCACATCAGTCGCACCACGCGCCGGCCGAGCCAGACGCATTCGGGATTGCCGGCCGGGCCGTTGATGACCTGGGCGGCTTCGGCAAACTCGTCGGTGCGGCGCTGGTTCTGGGCGGCGTCCTTGGCGGCGTCGGCGGGCTGGGCGGCGGCCTTGCCCTGGTCGGGGGCGGGCGTGCCGCTCTGGGCGGAGGCACCATTAAGGCCGGCCAGACCAAGAAGGGCGGAGACGGCCAAGGTGGCGGCGAACTGCCGCAGGACCGCATTTCGTGACTGACGCACCCGTTGCCGCATGAATTCCCCAACTTCTCCACTGACCGCCCGCGTCAGGATCCCGCGGACGCGTCCTGATGGCGTCCAAATGGGTCTCCAATACGGCGGAAAATTCCCGCCGAGTCCCATGACCTGTATTTCGAATTTTGTCCAGCAAAGTCACGATCCTAGGGCTCTGTCGAACGGCCGCAGGTAAATTCATTGGGGGAGCGGGGGATCCATCCGGAGTGCCCCCTTGGCAGACGGCGTGCGAGCAGGTAATCGACGGCCCTTCGCGGAGGACGGAACCGATTTCTCTTCGTACGCCACTGGCGCTTCTGCTCGTTTCACTGGGGGTGATTGCTGCCGTGTGGTGGTGGCTGGCCACGCCGATCACGCTCGCGCGCGCCCCGATCGATCCCGCCGACAAGGTTCAATGCGTCTCCTATGCGCCATTCCGCGGCGAGCAGTCGCCGCTGAACGCATGGACGCATATCGAGGCCGACCAGATCGAGCAGGATTTGCGCCAGCTCAAGGAGATCACCGACTGCGTCCGCACCTATTCCATGGAGAATGGGCTCGACCAGGTTCCGGCGATCGCCGCCAAGGTCGGCGGGCTGAAGGTGCTGCAGGGCATCTGGCTCTCCAGCAACCGCACCAAGAATTTCGAGCAGGCCGCGCTCGCCGTCCGCCTTTCGAAGGAATTCCCCGGCACCGTCACCAGCATCATCGTCGGCAACGAGGTGCTGCTGCGCGGCGAGATGACGACCGCCGACCTCGTCTCCATCATCCGCTCGGTGAAGGCGCAGGTCAGCGTCCCCGTCACCTATGCCGACGTCTGGGAATTCTGGCTGAAGAACCGCGAGGTCTATGACGCCGTCGACTTCGTCACCATCCACATCCTGCCCTATTGGGAGGATTTCCCGGTCAAGGCGAAATTCGCCGCCTCGCATGTCGAGGCGATCCGCGAGCGCATGGCGGTGGCATTCCCCGGCAAGGAGATCCTGATCGGCGAGACCGGCTGGCCGAGCGCGGGGCGCATGCGCGAGGGCGCGCTGCCGTCGCGCACCAACCAGGCGCGCGTGGTCTCGGAAATCCTGAGCCTTGCGAAGGCGCAGAAGTTTCGCGTCAACCTGATCGAGTCCTACGACCAGCCCTGGAAGCGCAAGCTCGAAGGCACCGTCGGCGGCTATTGGGGTCTCTATGATTCCGTGCGCCGGAACCTGAAATATCCGCCGGGGCAGCCGATCAGCAATTTCCCGTTCTGGAAATGGTACATGGGCGCCGGCATGGGTCTGTGCGTGCTGGTGTTCGCGGTGGCGCTGATTACGCTGCGCCGGCGGCCGTGGACGCCGCGCTTCTCGGCCTGGCTCGGTGTCGCCATCTCGGCGACGTCGGCCGGCATCCTGCTCGGCATCGGCGCCGACAAGATGTACTACGAGAGCTACGGCATCGGCGGCTGGCTGCTCTGGGGGGCGCTGCTGCTGGCCGGCATCCTGTCGCCGATCTTCTGCGCCCAGGCGATGGTGATCGGCCGCAGTCTTCCGACCTTCCTCGATCTGCTCGGCCCGCGCGAGGGCCGCAAATGGTCGAAGCTCACCGCAGTGCTCGGCCTGACGCTGGCGGTGACCGCGGTGATCGCGGCGCAGACCGCGCTCGGCTTCGTGTTCGATCCGCGCTACCACGACTTCCCCTACGCCTCGCTGACGATGGCGGTGGTGCCGTTCGCGCTATTGATGCTGAACCGGCCGCAGATCGGCCAGCGCCCGATCGCCGAAGCGGTGTTCGCCGGCGTGCTGACGCTGTCGGCGATCTACGTGCTGTTCAACGAGGGCCGCGACAACTGGCAGTCGCTGTGGACCTGCTCGATTTATCTTCTGTTCGCGCTCACGCTGTGGCGGGCGCGGGCCGAGCAAATCCAAGAATGAACAGGCCGATCGCAAGGCCCGACAGCACGACATTGTAGAGCACGATGCCAAGGCCGGCGGCGATGATGCCGACGGTCAGAAGCACGATCGACGGCCGCATCAGGTTGAGCGTCGCCACCACCAGCGCGACGATGCCGAACACCGAATTCTTGAACAGCACGGTCGACACCGCGCGCGCCTTGCAGATCAGCGTCTGCAGGCCGGCGTCGCAGGCGAGCCCGACGGTCGAGAGCTCGATGCCGAGATAGCGCAGATAAAGCGCATAGCCGACGGATGCGAAGCCGACGACGATCAGGAACTGCACCTGGTAGGGCGTGAGGCGGAAGGGCTTTTTTGTCATGGGCGCAATATGGTCGGGATGAAGGGAGGGGGCAACAGGGGAGGTGGAGGTTTTCGGCAAGTCTGCCTGAGAAAATCCGGAACAAAATTCGCGGTGCGAATCTGTTGCCGTCGCCAGCTCTTCGACTTTCTGCTTCCTGAGAGGGAGGCTCTTTACCGCCTGAAGAACGACGTCAGCGTCGATCCCGCCGACGCCGCCTCCGGCTTTGCCTGCGGCGCGGGCTGCTGCGGCGCCGGTGCAGGCGCGGGCTCCTCGCGCTTCGATGAGCGCTTGGAGGAGTAGCTGCGGCGGCGCTTGTCCGGTTTTGCAGTTGGCGCGGGCGCCGGCGCAGTCTCGGCTTGCGGCGCGGTGTCCTGCGTCTTCTCGGAGTTGTTCTCCTGAACCCGGTCCTGGGACTTCTCTTGACCCTTCTCTTGCGCCTTCTCCGAACTGCCACGCATCGACAGCCGCTGGCCGTCGAACACGGTGGTCTCGCAGTGACGGTTGCTCTCGGATAGCCCGGCGCAGAGCTTTGCGGCGGCGGCGGCATTGATCAGCGGGCCGGCCCCTAAGCGCAGCTGCATGCCGAGGCCGTTGCCGCCTTCCTTGATCATGATGATCGGACGCAGCGCTGCGACTTCCGGATTGGATTTGGTCAAGCCGCGCCAGAGCGCGCGCAGGCCGTCGATCGAGTTGGCCCCGCCGAGGTCGATCGCAAAGCGCGTCTGCTGGACCGCGATCGCCGGCGCCTCGCTTTCAGCGGCCTCCGGCGGCTTGGCCGGTGTGGCCGCGGCCACTTCGGTCGGGGCGGGCGGCGCCTCGGGCTTCTTCTCGGTTGCCTCGGGCTGAGCCAGTTTGGATGCGGCGGGATCGGGCGGCGCCATGATCGACTTGGACGACACCAGCGGAAGCATCGGCAGCGCCGAGGTCGTTGCCGGTGCTTGCGAGACCAGCGAGGCGGCAGCCGCGGTCTGCGGCGGCGGATTTGCCGGCTCCTTCGCTGCGTCCTTTGCGGGCTCCTTCGCCTGGTCCTTGGCAGCAGAGCGCGGCTTGTCGCTCGATGGCGCCGGCACCGAGGCCACCGGCCCGACGCTGGGCGCAGCCGCCGCGGGCTGTGCCTCAGGGGCCGGCGCGTCCTGCGGCTTCGCGCTCTGCCTGGCGATCGCGCCGGTGACGGAGTCGAGCCCTTGCTCCAGCACCGTGACGCGCGAATAGAGCCGGTCGCGATCGGTGTTCAGCGTCTCGATGGCGGCGGCGAGGCGGCGGGCCTCGTTCTGGCTTTCCTTGGTCAGCAGCTGCAGCCGGTCGGCCTGGCGCGCGAGATCGGCTGAGGCAACCTGGTCACGGCGCCAGCCGAGCTGGGCCTGGTTGGCCATCACGGCGACGACGACGGCGCCGACGGCAGCCGCGCCCCACGAGCCCAGCCGCCACATCATGCGGCGGTCGAACGCGCTTTCCTCGGCCAAAAGTCCGGAGAACAGCCCGCCGGTCTCCTTCGTGCCGAAGGCGTCCGCCAGTGGGTCGGAATCCTTTGCCATGAACGTTAAATGCCCAGCCCTGTCCGGCTTCCCCGAATCAATCAGGGAACATTAACAGGAAAACTCGGTCGCACTTGAATTCCGGGCGTTTGCGGGGGTAGCAAGGCGGCAGCTTACGAGGGCGGCCTGCCGCCTGCCGCGCCAATTGATTCGGCCGTATCTGACAGGATTGCGATGACCGCCCGTTCCAGCCTTACGATCGTGCTCGCCGCCGGTGAAGGCACGCGGATGCGATCGAGCCTGCCGAAGGTGCTGCATCCTGTCGCTCACCAGAGCCTGCTCGCCCATGTGCTCGCCGCCGCGCCGAAGGGAACCGGCACCTCGCTCGCCGTCGTGATCGGTCCGGACCATCAGGCGGTGGCGGATGAGGCGAAGCGCATCCGCCCCGACGCGCTCACCTTCGTGCAGGGCGAACGCCTCGGCACTGCGCATGCGGTGCTGGCGGCACGCGAGGCCATCGCGCGCGGCGCGGATGATCTGTTGATCGCGTTCGGCGACACGCCGCTGATCTCGGCCGAGACCTTTGCGCGGCTGCGTGCGCCGCTCGCGAAGGGTGCCGCGATCGCCGCGCTCGGTTTTCGCGCCGCCGATCCCACCGGCTATGGCCGCTTCATCGTCGAGGGCGACCGCCTGGTCGCAATCCGCGAGCAGGCCGATGCCAGCGAAGCCGAGCGCAAGATCGATCTGTGCAATGCCGGCGTCATGGCGATCGACGGACGCCGTGCGCTCGACATCCTCGAGAAGATCGGCAATGGCAATTCCAAGGGCGAATATTATCTGACGGACGCGGTTGAAATCGTCCGCAAGCAGGGATGGGAGTCCGTGGTGATCGAAACCAGCGAGGACGAAGTGCGCGGCATCAACACCAAGGCGCAGCTCGCCGAGGCCGAAGCCGTGATGCAGGCGCGTTTGCGCAAGGCTGCGATGGAGGCCGGTGTCACGCTGATCGCGCCGGAGACAGTTTATCTCTCCGCCGACACCGTGTTCGGCAAGGACGTAACCATCGAGCCGTTCGTCGTGATCGGCCCGGGCGTGTCGATCGCCGACGGCAGCGTGATCCATTCCTTCTCGCACATCGTCGAGACCACGCTCGGCAAGAAAGTCTCGATCGGCCCCTATGCGCGGCTTCGTCCCGGCACCTCGCTCGGCGACGGTGCGCGCATCGGCAATTTCGTGGAGACCAAGGCCGCGACGCTCGAGGCCGGCGTCAAGGTCAACCATCTCTCCTACATTGGCGATGCCACCGTCGGCGCCAATTCCAACATCGGCGCCGGCACCATCACCTGCAACTACGACGGCTTCAAGAAGCACAAGACCATCATCGGGCAGGGCGCCTTCGTCGGCACCAACTCCTCGCTGGTCGCGCCGGTCAGAATCGGCAACGGCGCCTATATCGGCTCCGGCTCGGTGATCACGAAGGACGTGCCCGACGACGCCATGGCGCTGGAGCGCAACCAGCAGACCATCCGGGAAGGCGGCGCGGCGCGCTATCGCGAGATGAAGACGGGCGGCAAGAAGCCGGAGAAATAGGACGCGCTATTCGTCGTCGGCGAATTCGGAGAAGATCGCGCGGGTCAGGCGCCAGCCGCGCGGCTTGGCGCGCTTGGCCGGTTCGCCTTGCTTATGCTTGATGAAGACGGGCTTGCTTTCCTTGCCGCGCTGGGGCGGCGGCCAATGGGCGAGGTTCGTGCCCGAGGTCTCGCTGGCACGCAGATACAACGACGACAGACCTTTGCGGTCGGATGAGCCTTTCATGGCCTTGTTCTCCTGGCCGGAATCGTTGGTCAAACGTGTTGACAACAAGTTAACGTCCGGGATTAAAGGCCGGCCACATCGACGCAGGCTTGGCGTGTTGCAGGCGAACGCTGTCTCAATCAGCAATAATTATTGAGTATATGGTTCCCTCGGAATTTCGCTAAAAACTGAGCGCGTCGTTTTGGCGATTTTTCGACGATTTGGGGGATATTGATCCGCATGTGCGGGATTGTCGGCATTCTCGGGCGCGAACCGGTTGCAGAGCAATTGGTGGATTCGCTCAAACGTCTTGAATATCGCGGCTACGACTCCGCGGGCGTCGCCACGCTCGAAGGCAAGCATCTCGAGCGCCGCCGCGCCGAGGGCAAGCTGAAGAATCTAGAGAAGCGGCTGGAAGCCGAACCGCTCAAGGGCACGACCGGCATCGGCCACACCCGCTGGGCCACCCACGGCAAGCCGACCGTCAACAACGCCCATCCGCATGCGACCGAACGCGTCGCCGTGGTCCACAACGGTATCATCGAGAATTTCCGCGAGCTGCGCGAGGAGCTCGAGAAGAAGGGAACGGTGTTCCACACCGAGACCGACACCGAGATCGTGCTGCATCTCGTCGACGATCTCCTGACGCGCGGCAACAAGCCGGTGGAAGCGGTGAAGCTGGCGCTGGGACGCCTGCGCGGCGCCTTCGCGCTCGGCTTCATCTTCGCCGGCGACGACGACCTCATGATCGGCGCCCGCAACGGCCCGCCGCTCGCGATCGGCTATGGCGACGGCGAGATGTATCTCGGCTCCGACGCCATCGCGCTCGGTCCGTTCACCGACACGATCAGCTATCTCGAGGACGGCGACTGGGCCGTGCTGACCCGCAAGAGCGCCACCATCTTCGACAAGGACGGTCACGCCGTCCAGCGCGAGAAGATCAGGCACGCCGCTTCGACCTCGCTGGTCGACAAGGCCAACTACCGCCACTTCATGGCCAAGGAAATCCACGAGCAGCCGGAGGTGGTCGGCCACACGCTGGCGCGCTATGTCGACATGGCGACCGAGCGCGTCTCGCTGCCGGTCAAGCTGCCGTTCGACTTCAAGACCATCCAGCGCATCAACATCACGGCCTGCGGCACAGCGAGCTATGCCGGTTTCGTCGCAAAGTACTGGTTCGAGCGCTTTGCGCGCGTGCCGGTCGAGGTCGACGTCGCCTCCGAATTCCGCTACCGCGAGGCGCCGCTGCGCAAGGGCGATCTCGCCATCTTCATCTCGCAGTCGGGCGAGACCGCCGACACGCTGGCGGCGCTGCGCTACGCCAAGGCCGAGGGTGTGCACACGATCGCCGTCGTCAACGTGCCGACCTCGACCATCGCGCGCGAGAGCGAGACCGTGCTGCAGACGCTGGCCGGCCCGGAGATCGGCGTCGCCTCGACCAAGGCCTTCACCTGCCAGCTCATGGTGCTGGCGAACCTCGCCATCGCCGCCGGCAAGGCCAGAGGCGTATTGTCCGACGAGGACGAGACCAAGCTGGTCCATGGCCTCGTCGAGGTCCCGCGTTTGATGTCGGATGCCCTCACCACCGAGCTGCAGATCGAGAAGCTCTCGCGCGAAATCGCGAAGTCGCGCGACGTGCTTTACCTGGGCCGCGGCACCAGCTTCCCGCTCGCGCTGGAAGGCGCGCTGAAGCTGAAGGAGATCTCCTATATCCACGCCGAGGGCTACGCCGCCGGCGAGCTCAAGCACGGCCCGATCGCGCTGATCGACGAGACCATGCCGGTCGTCGTCATCGCGCCCTATGACCGGGTGTTCGAGAAGACCGTCTCGAACATGCAGGAGGTCGCCGCCCGCGGCGGCAGGATCATCCTGATGACCGACGCCAAGGGCGCGGAGGAGGCGACTGTCGAATCGCTCGTCACCATCATCATGCCCGACATGGCGGCGGCGTTCACGCCGATGGTCTATGCCGTCCCGGTGCAGCTGCTCGCCTATCATACGGCTGTCATCATGGGCACCGACGTCGATCAGCCGCGCAATCTCGCGAAATCGGTGACCGTGGAATAGGCAGAAGGGATCGGGGCTGCACTCTTCCAAAACCTGCTAGAAGACCCTAGCTTGAGTGCAGCGACTGACCTGGAACCCGAATGACCACCCGCGACGACGTCCCCGCGCCGCTTGATCCCGCTCCGGAACCGCATACCGGCCTGATGGGCCGCTTTCGCAACTATTTTCTGACCGGCCTCGTGGTGACGGGGCCGATCGCGATCACCCTCTATCTGGTCTGGTGGTTCGTCACCTGGGTCGACGGCGTGGTGCGGCCGTTCGTGCCGCTGGCCTATCGGCCCGAAACCTATCTGCCCTACGGCGTCCCCGGCTGGGGACTGATTGTCGCATTCTTCACGCTGACGCTGGTCGGCTTCCTCGCGGCGAACCTGATCGGCCGGACGCTGGTCGATGTCGGGGAGACCTTCCTCGGCCGTATCCCGGCGGTGCGCGCCATCTATCGCGGCCTGAAGCAGGTGTTCGAGACGCTGTTCTCGGGCAAGGGCTCGAGCTTCCGGAAAGTCGGCCTCGTCGAGTTTCCATCGCCGGGCATGTGGTCGATCGTACTGATCTCGCAATCGCCGAGCGAGGACATCGCCCGCAGCCTGCCGGGGCAGGAAGAGCATGTCTCGGTGTTCCTGCCGTGCTCGCCGAACCCGACCACCGGCTTCTTCTTCTACGTGCCCAAGAGCAAGATCATCGAGGTCGACCTCAGCGCCGAGGACGCCGCAACGCTGATCATGTCGGCCGGCGTGGTGCAGCCGGGCTCGGCGCCCGACCCGAAGAAGGCGGCCGCGCTCGCGGGCATGGCCAATGCCGCGCGCATTGCCAACGCTTCGACGCTCAAGCCTCAGCCTGCGAAGGTGGAGTAGGGCCATTCCGCTGCGGGATGGCCGCGTTCACGCAAGCACTCGCATCCTCTGCTAGTCTTCCGGTCGAGTTGAGCGTCTCGCTCGCAATTCGACCTGGAGTGCACGATGTCCAAAACGATCGCGATCCTCGCACCCGGCGCCATGGGCAGCGCCGTGGCCCGCCGCCTCGGCGAAAACGGCGCGCGGGTGCTGACCTCCTTGAAAAGCCGCAGCGAGGCGACGCTGAAACGGGCTGCCGACGCCGGCATGATCGGCGCCGAGGACGAGGCGATTGCCGACGCCGACATCATCCTCTCGATTGTGCCGCCGGGCGAAGCCGTCGCGCTCGCCGAACGCCTGGCCGCGTTGATCGTCCGGCGTGCGAAGAAGCCGGTCGTGATCGATTGCAACGCGGTCAATGTCGACACCGTGCAACGGATCGAAGAGATCATCGGCTCGGCCCAGGCGCCCTTCGTCGACGGCGGCATCATCGGCTTTCCGCCGCAACCCGGTGGCAAGAGCCCGGCCTTCTACATGTCCGGCGAGCACGCGAAGGACGTCTTGGTGCTCAGGGATCTCGGCCTCGACGTGCGGATCGTCGAAGGCCCGGTCGGTGCCGCCTCCGCGCTGAAAATGTCCTACGCCGGCATCGTCAAGGGCCTCGCCGGCATCGGCTCGGCCATGGTGGTGGCGGCGACGAAAGCGGGCGCGGCCGATGCGCTGCGCGACGAGCTGGCGCTGAGCCAGCCTGCGATCCTCGCGCGGCTCGAAGTGGCGCTGCCCGATATGATTCCAAAAGCGTATCGCTGGGTCGCGGAGATGCGGGAGATTTCCGGCTTCCTCGGAGCTGATCACCCGGCCAGCCAGATCTACGAGGGTTTTGCACGCTGGTTCGAGCACCTCGCGGAGGATGCGAATGGCGAGTCTGTGGATGCCGCGCTGATGAAGGCCTTCGCTGCAAGCATCGCGCAGAAGAAGGCCTAGTCGTCCGGAGCTGCCGAAACCGACTCCGGAAAGCCCTGGATGTCCCGGTCGTCTCAAGCGTACAACGTGTGCCGAGCTCCACCCACATCGTCATTGCGAGCGAAGCAATCCAGAATCTTTCCGCGAAGGGACTCTGGATTGCTTCGCTTCGCTCGCAATGACGGAGACGTCGCGATCCCCATCTGTTAGTATTCTGCGAAAGCAGGCGCATGGGAGTTCGAATGAGAGTGGTTGTCATCGGCGCGGGGGCGCTCGGCGGCTATTACGGAGCTTGCCTCGTCCGAGCGGGCCGCGACGTGACCTTTCTGGTGCGCGAGAAGCGGGCCGAGCAATTGCGGCGGGATGGACTACAGGTCGTAAGCCCGCACGGCGACTTCGCCGTGCAGCCGAAGATCGTTCTGGCCAGCGATCTCAAGGAGCCGTTCGACGTCGTGCTCGTCGGCGTGAAGGCCTACTCGCTCGACGACGCCGTGAGCCAGTTTGCGCCCGCCGTCGGCCCCAACACGATGATTCTTCCCATCCTGAACGGATTGAAACATCTCGATGCCCTGGCCGCGAGGTTCGGCGCGGCGCACGTCCTCGGCGGGCTCGCGAATGTCAGTGCCGGGCTCGATGCGGATGGCCGTGTCGTCCAGTTCATGGCCAATCAGACCATCGTCTTCGGCGAGATCGAGGGTTCGCTCAGCGAGCGTGCGCTCGCCCTGGAAAAGCTGCTCCAGGTCCCCGGCATCGACGTGCGCGCCAGCGAAGCGATCATGCAGGACATGTGGGAGAAATTCGTCCAGCTCAGCACGCTCGCCGGCATCACCTGCCTGATGCGCGCGAGCATCGGAGACATCCTGGCCGTGCCCAACGGCGAGCAGTCGATTTTCCGCCTGTTTGCGGAATGCTGCACTGTTGCGACGGCTTCAGGCTTCGGGCCGCGTGCGCCGTTCATCGAGTTCGACCGAAAACTGTTCACCACCCTCGACTCGCCGCTGAAGGCCTCGATGCTGCGCGACATCGAGCGCGGCTCGATCACCGAGGCGGAGCATATCCTCGGTGACATGGCCAATCGCGCCCGCACGCTCGGCATCGACACGCCGTTGCTGGATCTCGCCCGCGCGCATGTGGCGGCGTACGAGATCGGGCGGCGAAGGGCAGGGGGCTAACCCGCGCCGATCAGCGGGATCGCCTCGTCGCGCTCATACAGATACAGCAGGCACCGTAGCGCCTCGCCACGCTCGCCCTTCAGCTTCGGATCGTCCTTGAGGATGCGCAGCGCCTCGTCTCTAGCCTGGGTGATGAGCTGGTCGTGCACCTCCGAGCGCGCGATGCGATAGCCGGGCAGGCCGCTCTGGCGTACCCCTAATACGTCGCCTTCGCCGCGCAGCTTCAAATCCTCCTCGGCGATGCGGAAGCCGTCGGTGGTCTCGCGGATCACTTTCAGCCGTGCCTTCGACATCTCGCCGAGCGGCTCGCCATAGAGCAGGATGCAGGTCGAGGCTTCCGAGCCGCGTCCGATGCGGCCGCGCAGCTGGTGCAGCTGGGCAAGGCCGAACCGTTCGGCGTTCTCGATCACCATGATGGTTGCGGCGGGGACGTCGACGCCGACCTCGACCACGGTGGTCGCGACAAGCAGCCCGACCTCGTGGGCGGCGAACCGGCCCATCACGCGGTCCTTCTCGGTGCCCTTCATCTGGCCGTGGACGAGGCCGACGCGGTCGCCAAAGCGTTTCTGCAGGCTCTCGAACCGCTTGGTCGCGTTGGTCAGGTGCTCGGTGCCCTCGGCCTCGGATTCCTCGACCAGCGGGCAGATCCAATAGACCAGCTTGCCGGCTTCGAGTGCGCGGCCGACACCTTCCATGACCTCGCTGATCCGGCTCATCGGCACCGCGCGGGTGTCGATCGGCTGCCGGCCGGCCGGCTTCTCGCGCAGCTCGCTGATATCCATGTCGCCGAAATAGGTCAGCACCAGCGTGCGCGGAATCGGTGTTGCGCTCAGCACCAGCACGTCGACGGCTTCGCCCTTGGACGTCAGCGCGAGGCGCTCGCGGACGCCAAAGCGATGCTGCTCGTCGACGATGGCGAGCGCGAGGTCCCTGAAGATCACGTCGTCCTGGATCAGCGCATGGGTGCCGACGAGCAGATCGATCTCGCCTTCGGCGAGCTGGGCGATGATCTCGCGCCGCTCCTTGCCTTTTTCGCGGCCGGTGAGGATTGCGACGCGCAGGCCGGCGCGTTCGGCGAGCGGCGCAATGGTCTTGATGTGCTGACGTGCCAGGATTTCGGTCGGCGCCATCAGCGCGGCCTGCTTGCCGACTTCGGCCACCGCGGCGGCCGCGAGCAGCGCCACGACCGTTTTGCCCGAGCCGACGTCGCCCTGAAGCAGGCGCAGCATGCGCACCGGCTGCTTCAGGTCCTCGGCGATGGCGGCCGCGGCGCTGCGCTGGGAGGGTGTGAGCGCGTAAGGAAGGGCGTCGATGATCTCATTGCGCAGGTGCCCGTCGCCGGCATTGCGCACGCCGGCCGGCCGGCGCAGCTGCGCGCGGATCAGGGCGAGTGCGAGCTGGCCGGCCAGAAGCTCGTCGAAGGCGAGGCGCGACCAGAACGGCTGGTCGGGCAGGATGTCCGTGAGCTCGACCGGCTGGTGCACGCGGGTGAGGGCCTCAGCGATTGGCGGGAAGTGGCAGCGGCGCAGCACCTCGGGGCTGATCCATTCCGGCAATGCGGGGAGCTTCTGCAGCGCCTGCGCGATCGCGCGGCGGAGCGAGCCGAGCGCGAGGCCTTCCGTCAGCGGGTAGATCGGGTCGATGCCGGAGAGCTTTGAGATCGCCTCCTCGTCGAGGACGCGGTCGGGATGCACGATCTGCGGAATGCCGTCATACATCTGCAGCGTGCCGGAGACGTAGCGCTTCTCGCCCATCGGCAGCAGCTTCTCGACATAGCCGGGCTTGGCGCGAAAAAACGTCAGCACGACATCGCCGGTATCGTCGCTGGCATAGACCAGATACGGCGCGCGCGAATTGCGCGGCGGGGGCGGGCGGTGGCGATCGACGGTGACCTCCAGCGTCACCATGGTTCCAACGGCCGCATCGCGGATCTTCGGCCGGGCGCGGCGGTCGATGACCTGGCTCGGCAGATGCAGCAGCAGATCGACCAGTCGCGGCGTCTCGCTCCGGCTGAGCAGATATTGCAGCAGCTTGTCCTGCTTCGGACCGACGCCGGGCAGGCTGGTCACGGGAGCAAACAGCGGATTGAGCAGGCTGGGGCGCATTGGCGAAAACTAGAACTGTTCGTGACCGTGATGGCCAGTTTTGTGCGGGACGTCCACGGCTTTATTCCGTCCCGGCCATGATGGGGCCGCCTGGACCGGCAGAACGCTGCCGATCCAGGTTTGGCGACGCTATGCGGCTCGAAACGCGGCGCCTTTGAACCGCTTGACCGGCCGGCCGCGCTCGAGCTGATCGTGTGCCGCGTGGGTCTCGTTCCGGGCGGCGATCGCGGCCAGTTCGCCTTGCAGCCTGAGCAGGGCCGCCAGCCGCTCCAGTGCCAGCGCCTTGTTCCGATGTTGCGAACGTTCTTCGCGCGCCACGACCGCAAGCCCGCTTGGAACGTGGACGGCCCGCACGGCGCTTTCGGTCTTGTTCTGATGCTGGCCGCCCGGGCCACCGGCCCGGAAGGCTTCAAAGCGAACATCCTGGGCGCTGATGGCTTTCGGCGCGTCGGGCAGCGCTGGAAGCTCGAAAACGCCGATGAACCAGTTCTTTCGCTTGTGATGCGGCCTGAGCGGGCTTTGCGCCGTCCATTGGACCGCACCAATCCACGGGCGCGCAAAGGCGGCTGCGCCATCGCCATGGACGACAACGAGCGCTGATGCCGGACCGTGCTTGTCGGGACTGGGTCCTTCAAGATGGTCGGTGTCGAATCCAAGCGAGGTCGCTTCGGCGACGAGAGCTGCAACTGCATTGGCGACCGCGATCCGGCATTCCGCCGGGCCGCGTCCGCTGGTGAACAGAAGCCGGATCATCGGCGATCCTCCTTCCAGCTCTTGTCGCGCTTGCCGCTCGCGGCGGCGCTGGACTGGGCCTTCTTGAAGGTCAGCAGCGGCCGGAAGGTGGCCACCACGCGCGCGAGGCCGAACTCCACGAGGTCGGCGATGACGCGCTCGATGCTCTTGTAGGCGTCCGGCGCTTCCTCCGCGAGCAGGCCGCGATCTCCGCAGACGACGATGCCGCCGAACGGATTGCGTTCCAGCCTTGCGATGTCGGACCGCTTGACCCGGACGCGACCGTGCATGGACGCACGGTCGTACTTGCGGCCTGCTCCGTGCGCGAGCGATGCGAGCGCTTCGGCCTGCATGTCCGCCAGAGGCTCGACCAGGTACGACAGCGTTCCGCGCGATCCTGGCACCGGCACCAGTCCGCGATCCGCGGCAGCCGCTCCCTTGCGATGCAGTGCCAGGACATCACCCGTTGCGGCACGCCGATACTCGACCATGTTGTGCGCGAGGTCGCTCACCGCACGCAGGCCGGCGCGCGCCGCCGCGGCGGTCCGCTCGGCGATGATGCGGCGATTGAGCTTCGCCCATCGCACGGCGTGATCATGTTCTGCCAGATAGGCCTCTCCTTCGTCGCTGCCGATGGAAAGGGGGGCCTGTTCGCCCCGCAAAGCCCGCTCCAGGATCGAGAAGCCAAGGCCTCGCGAGCCGGAATGAACCAGGACGTACGCGAGGCTCCGGTCGAGGCCAGCTCTCGCGGCTGCCTCCGGCGCAAGGATTTCGTCGATGGCTTGCAGCTCGCAGAAATGATTGCCGCCGCCGATGCTGCCGAGCGCGGCATCGAAGGTGGTGGTCCCGAGGTCTGCATCGGCCAGCGCGTTTTCCACGTCGCCATTCCAGGGGTGGTCGAGCGCGTGCATGCGTTCGGCAAGATGATCGAGCCGCAGCTTGCGCGCCGCGATGTCCAGTTCGAACAGGCCCATGCCGCAGCCGATGTCGGAGCCGACCAGTTGCGGGTGAATCCGGTCTGACAGAATGGCGCAGCCGACCGGACCATATTTGCCCGGATGAAGATCAGGCATGGCGGCAACCGCCCGGACTCCAGGCAGCCCAGCGACGTGTTCAAGTTGAAGCGTTGCGTTGCCTTCGATCCACGTTTTGGACGAGGCGAAGATGTGGATCGGCGCGCGGCCGTCCACGTTGGGAAAAGTGCCCATTAAAAAGCTTTCAGAAGGTAGGGATGTCGACACGCGCAGGGACGCGCGTGGTTTCCCTAACGGCGCGGCCAACGCACGCGCAGTTTAGGCGATGCCCTCGACGGGGCGGCGAGACATGATCGTCATCGAGCCTTCTCCCTGATGGTCGCACGAATAGGGGCGACGGAACCGGCAAGACACATAGCGGCGAAATCGAAAAGCCGCAAGTCACGGGTCAAATCACAGGTGATGACGCTGGCCGGGTGGAGTCCGGCTGGAGGCGGAGCACGCCTGATCGGGCCTGCAAGCCACACCCCTTATTTTTGCACGGACTGGCGCGGGGAATGCTGCTGACTTTCCAAGGCGCAGGGCCTATATCAGCCCCGCCCGGCACGTCCGGGCTTTCTGCGTTTGACTGGATTTGAGACATGACGGGAACGACACGATCGAGCAGCGGGCTGGATGACCGCCGCAAGCGGCTTCTGTTCCGCTGCTGGCACCGCGGCACGCGCGAGATGGACCTGATCCTCGGCCGCTTCGCGGATGCCGAGATCGGCAACCTGTCCGACGCCGAGCTTGATCAGCTCGAGGCCCTGCTCGAGGTCAACGACCCCGATCTCTATGCCGCCATCACCGGCGACAAGGTGCTGCCGGCCGACGTTACCGGCGCGCTGTTTTCCCGCATCAAGGCGTTTCCGATCGCGGACGGCAACGCATGAAGCAGGGGATGAAATCTCCGGCCGAGCTGCTCACGCCCGGCCGCGCGCTGACGCTCGCCAATGTCGCGGAGGGCGCGGAAGGCCTCGTCGTCTCCGATCTCGCCCGTGCCATCGCGGCGCGGCCGAAGAAGCCGGCCGTCAGCCTCGCCGTGGTCTGCCGCGACGGCGGGCGCATGCAGCAGCTCGAACGCGCGCTGCGGTTCTTCGCGCCCGATCTGCCGGTGCTGACCTTTCCGGCCTGGGACTGTCAGCCCTATGACCGCGTCTCGCCGCATGGCGGCATTCTCGCGCAGCGCCTGACCACGCTGGCGCGGCTCGCCTCGCTCACCGGCAGCGACAAGCCGCTGATCGTGCTGACCACGGTGAACGCGGTGGTGCAGCGCGTGCCCGCGCGCGAGCTCGTCGCCGCGCAGGCGCTGTCCGTTGCCCCGGGCAATGTCGTGCCGATGGACACCGTCGTCGCCTGGCTCGAGCACAACGGCTACAACCGCTCCTCCACCGTGCGCGAGCCCGGCGAATACGCCGTGCGCGGCGGCATTCTGGACCTGTTTCCGGCCGGCCTCGAGCAGCCGGTCCGCTTCGACTTCTTCGGCGACAGCCTGGAATCGATCCGCTCCTTCGATGCCGAGACCCAGCGCACGCTGCTCGACATGCGCTCGCTTGACCTCGTGCCGGTCTCCGAATTCCAGCTCGTCACCGACACCATTCGCCGTTTCCGCATGGGCTACGTCGCCGAGTTCGGCGCGCCCGAGCGCGACGATGCGCTGTACGAGGCGGTCAGCGAGGGCCGCCGCCATCCCGGCATGGAGCACTGGCTGCCGCTGTTCCAGGACCGGATGGACACGCTGTTCGATTATCTGCAAGGGGCCGCCGTTGCGATCGAGCCGCAGGCCGAGGATGCAATCCGCGAGCGCTTCAAGCAGATCCAGGACTATTACGAGGCCCGCCGCGACGCCATGGAGCATCCCGGCGGTGGCGCTATTTACAAGCCGCTGCCGCCGGACCGGCTCTATTTGACCGACGAGGAGTGGACCAAGCGCGAAAGCGGGATGCCGCTGGTGCGGTTGACGCAGTTCTCGGTCCCGGCGGACGGGACGAGTGTCGTCGATGCCGGCGCGCGCAAGGGCCGCGACTTCGCGCCGGAACGCAATGACACCACCGTCAACGTGTTCGAGTCCGTCGTCAGCCACGTCATGGCGCTGCAAGCCCAGCGCAAGAAGGTCGTGATCGCGCTCTGGACGGAAGGCTCGCGCGATCGCATGACCTCGATGCTGCGCGACCACAAGCTTGCCCATACCACCAGCGTCAACAGCTGGCGGACGGTGCAGGCGACCCCGCGCAACGAGACCATGCTCGCCGTGCTCGGCCTGGAGAGTGGTTTCGAGACCGACGAGATCGCGCTCATCAGCGAGCAGGACATTCTGGGCGACCGCCTGGTGCGGCCCCGCAAGGCGAGCCGCAAGCTCGACAATTTCATCTCGGAGGTGACGAGCCTTGCCGCCGGCGACATCGTCGTCCATGTCGAGCACGGCATCGGCCGCTTCATCGGCCTGCAGACCCTCGATGTAGCCGGCGCGCCGCATGACTGCCTCGAGCTGCATTATGCCGCCGAGACCAAGCTGTTTCTGCCGGTCGAGAACATCGAGCTGCTGTCGCGCTACGGCTCGGACCAGACCACGGTCGAGCTCGATCGTCTCGGCGGCTCCGGCTGGCAGACGCGCAAGGCGAAGCTCAAGAACCGCATTCGCGAGATCGCGGGCGAGCTGATCAAGATCGCTGCCGCGCGCCATCTGCACGAGGCGCCAAAGCTGCCGGTGCAGCAGGGCCTCTATGACGAGTTCTGCGCGCGGTTCCCCTATGATGAGACCGAGGACCAGTTAGGGGCCATCGAATCCACCCTGAAAGACCTGGAGCTCGGTCGTCCGATGGATCGGCTGATCTGCGGCGACGTCGGCTTCGGCAAGACGGAGGTGGCGCTGCGCGCGGCGTTTGCCGTTGCGCTCGAAGGCAAGCAGGTTGCGGTCGTGGTGCCGACCACGCTGCTCGCGCGCCAGCACGCAAAAACCTTCACCGAGCGCTTCAAGGGCTTTCCGGTGAACGTGGCGCAGGCCTCGCGCCTGGTCGCGACCAAGGAGCTGAACCAGGTCAAGAAGGGCATCGCCGACGGCTCCGTCGATATCGTCGTCGGCACCCACGCGCTGCTCGGCAAGGCCATCAAATTCCGCGACCTCGGCCTCGTCATCGTCGACGAGGAGCAGCATTTCGGGGTCACCCACAAGGAGCGGCTGAAGGCGCTTCGTTCCGAGGTGCATGTGCTGACGCTGTCGGCGACGCCGATCCCGCGCACGCTGCAGCTGGCGCTGACCGGCGTCCGCGAGCTCTCGATCATCGCGTCGCCTCCGGTCGATCGCCTCGCGGTGCGCACCTTCGTTGCCCCGCACGATCCGCTGATGATCCGCGAGGCGCTCTTGCGCGAGCGCTATCGCGGCGGCCAGGCGTTCTACGTGGTGCCGCGCATCGACGATCTAGCCGAGGTCAAGGACTTCCTCGACAAGAACGTGCCGGAGATGAAGGTCGCTGTCGCGCACGGCCAGATGCCGCCTGCCGTGATCGAGGACATCATGACCGCGTTCTATGACGGCAAGTTCGACATCCTGCTATCGACCACCATCGTGGAGTCCGGTCTCGACATCCCCAACGCCAACACGCTGATCGTGCACCGCGCCGACATGTTCGGCCTTGCTCAGCTCTATCAGCTTCGCGGCCGCGTCGGCCGTTCGAAGCTGCGGGCCTATGCGCTGTTCACGCTGCCGGCGCAGCAGAAGATCACGGCGCAGGCCGAGCGCCGGCTCACCGTGCTGCAATCGCTGGAGACGCTGGGCGCGGGCTTCCAGCTCGCCTCACACGACCTCGACATCCGCGGCGCCGGCAATCTGCTCGGCGAGGAACAGTCCGGCCACATCAAGGAGGTCGGCTTCGAGCTCTACCAGTCGATGCTGGAGGAGGCGATCGTCAACCTCAAGGCCGGCGTCTCCGAGCCCGCCGCCGACCGCTGGTCGCCGTCGATCACCATCGGTATGCCGGTGCTCATCCCCGAGGATTACGTCAGCGACCTCTCGGTGCGGCTGTCGCTGTATCGGCGGCTGGCCGATCTCGACACCGAGGAGGAGATCGAGAATTTTGGCGCGGAGATGCGCGACCGTTTCGGCGTGCTGCCGGACGAAGTGCGCTACCTCTTCAAGGTCGCTGCGATCAAGGCGTTCTGCCGCAGGGCCAATGTCGAGAAGATCGACGCCGGCCCGAAGGGCGCCGTCATCGTCTTCCGCGACAATTCCTTCGCCTATCCCGATCGCCTCGTCACCTTCATCCGCAGCTACGGCCAGGCCGCCAAGGTGCGGCCCGACATGAAGGTGGTGTTCCTGCAGGAGTGGGAGACGCCGGAAGATCGTCTCGCCGGCACCACCGAGATCATGCGCCAGCTGGCGCAACTGGCGGAGAGCAAGAAGGCGGCGTAGCGGCGAAGCGAGATCTCGTAGGGTGGGCAAAGCGACTTGTCCGCCGTAGCTCGAAGAGAAGGCGGACGCGTGCCCACCGCTTCCGTCATGGCGGAGAGATGGTGGGCACGGCGCTACGCGCCTTTGCCCACCCTACGGTGCTTCTGCTCGCCGCTGCCCTGCGTCCCCCGTCAGAGGACCACGTCCCGGTTGACGTTCTTGTACAGAAGATAGACCGCGCGGCTCGAACCGGTGGGATAGAATTGTTGCGGACAGAACGATCCCATCCAGATGAAGTCATCAACCCAGATTTCGTGCCAGCTATCGCCGAGATAGTACAGGCCTTGCCCCTCCAGCATGAACAACCCGTGTTCCATGATATGGGTCTCGACGGCTGGAAAGCAGACGCCGGGTTGGAAGAACATCAGGTTCATCTCGAAGTCGAACCGCAGGTCGCCCATCGGCAGCAGGTGCTTGAAGCCGCGCCCCTCCAATCCGGTATGGTTCGTGATCGGCATCGATTGTTGCTGACCGATGATTGCCGTCGGTGACGCGATGCCGTCAGCCGTTTCATACCGCTTCTTGACGGCGAGAACGCGGGCGGCAGCACCGGGATGGCAGCTCATCGTGAAGGACGTGCTGGCCGGAACATAGGCAAACGCGCCTGCTGTCAGCGAGGTCGGGGCTTCGCTGCCTATGCTGATGTCGACGGCCCCCGCCACGACGTAGAAGAAGTGCTGAACATCCACGCAGATCGGCTGCGCCGTGCCGCCCGAGGGCTCGATCTCCAGCATGAACTGGGCAAAATCGGCTCCGAGGCTCGGCGCCGCCAGAAAACGCACGGTTGTTGACGCCCACGCCGGCAGCCGGCTCTTCAAGACGCCTTCAGGCGGCATGAACGCGAAATTGCGGCCGACGACAGCACGGCTGTGACCGATCGCGCCGGGACGAACGACGCCGGGTTGGACAGGCAGATCGGTGGGATGCATCTCAGAGTCCTCGGCCAACGCGCAACAGCGCGTCGCTGCAAAGCGTCGGCGCAAGACCGGGGCGTTGCGACGTGGATGATGTCGTTCTGCCGGCTCGTTCAATTTGATAGATGAGAGCGAGATGCACTGCAACGGCAGTGCCGTAGGGTGGGCAAAGGCGCTCTTGCGCCGTGCCACCATTTTTCCAGAACGAGGGATGTGGTGGGCACGCTTCCGCCTTCGCTCTTCGAGCTACGGCGGACAAGTCGCTTTGCCCACCCTACGGCAGCGGGGGCGTGACTACGACGCCGCCCTTGATGCGTCCGCCGACAGCCGCGCCAGCAGCGACCTTGCCGTGTCCGACGGCGACAGCGAGTCCACGCTGACCACGGGATCGCTGCGCATCTCGTGCTTGCCGTTGGACGTGTGCCGCATCACTGCGGACAGCCGGCGCGCGATCATGTGCGCGGTGCGGAAGTCGGTCTCCGCGAACACGACGATGACCGAGCCGTCCTTCTGCGCCGCGCCAAAATCCATCTGCCGCATCAGACGGCTGAGAATGCGCGCGGCATCGAGCTGGGCGCGGGGATTGTTGGGATCGAAGGCGAAGCGCGCCACCGACAGGCCGCCGCCGCGGGCCAGCGTCTGCTCGACCGCCTTGGCAAAATCGCGGGCGAAGGCTTCCGTGGTGAGCAGACCGCTGCGCGGATCGAGCCAGCCGCCGGCATCGATCGAGCGCAGCGTGCGGCTCAGCTGCGCCTCCATTGCGTGCTGGCGGATCAGCGGCAGCGCGTTGGCGGCGATCCTCGTCGGCTCGCCCGCGATGAGCTCGAGATTGGGCAGGTCGTAGCTCTGCACGAGCTGGTGCGCGGTGACGACCACGGGCAGGGTGCGGAAGCGGGTGTCCTCGGCGAGCACGGTGAGGAAGGCATCGGTCACGCGTGCGGTGAAGCCTTCGGCGAGCACGACGCCGTCGATATCGCGGGTGTTGAGATGTTTCGCCGCGGCCTCGATCGAGAGCGCGCCGACCACGCCGACGCGCTCGCCGAGTGCGACGGAGAGGGCCGGATAGGCGGCGCCGCGGCCGATCAGCAGCACGGTGGCATCGCGCGAGGGGTCGCCCTCGGGCAGCACGACCTTGGCCTCTGGCAGCCGGCGCAGCACGGTCGAATGCAGGGTGCGGACGCGTAGCGCGGCACGCAGCCTTGCGCTCAGACGTTCGGGATGGCCGTCGCGCGAGGCGAAGGGCAGGGCGTTGTGCGGCAGCGTGCCCGTCGCATCCAGGGCCACGAAGGGAAGGTAGGGCGATTGGTCGGCGATCTTCCTGGCGAGCAGCGCCAGATGCGGCTCATGTCCGCTGTGCATCGCGGCGAGCACCGCGGCCGGCTGCACCTGCTCGACCGCGCGTGTCGCGCTGGCCCAGTCGGTGTCGACCACGGGGAAGAGCCGGGCTTCGTCCAGCGCCGCAACGACGGCGGGGCGCTCGGCATTGGACACAAACAGGATCGGGCCCGCCTGGGACATCGAAAAACTCTGATCACGCAACAGGTGCCGCGCAATCTAGTTTGGCCGCCTTAATGCGGCGTCAACGGAGCCCTTGAAACTGTGCTCAGGCCGGCCCGGAGCGGTCGCGAAAAGCCTCGACCATCAGGGGGTTAAGCCCGAGCTCGCTGAGCGCCTCGCGGGCGCGGGCATTGTCCTGGGCCCGTCCTGCCAGCCGGTGGCCGGAGAGGCGGTCGGGCAGCGCGGTGAGCAGGGCGCCCTGGCCGAGCCGGCGCGCCCATTCCTGGAGGTCGTTGGAGAGGAAGCGGTAGCCGCCGACGGCCATGATGCCGGAGGGCGGTGCGGTGATACAGATTGCGCCGTTCGCCCGGTCGAGCCGCGCCGCATAACCGGTATCGACATAGTCGCGCGGCGGCTGCGCGATCAGTGTCTCGCCGACCAGCTGCGGCGGGGCGTAGGCCGCGATCGGCACCATCGCCCCGCGCAGGCCAAGCGTGCCCTTCGGCGTCAAGAGGATCTCGCCGGCAATGGAGGAGCCGGCCTGTTCGCGCGGCGCGCCGTGCGGTCCCGGCATCACCGGCACCGGCATGCCGTCCTCGCCGCGGCGGGCACCGAACAATCCGGCCTCGCCGAACAGATAGACGTCCGTCAGCGGCGCATGCGGCGCGATCCAGGCATCGCTCGCCGCGACCTGCTCCGGCGCGCGCCACAGGCCGATGACGTTGCGCAACGTCGGCATCCGCGCCGCGAGATCGGCGTCGCCCAGCCGCAGCGCGAGCTGCGCCGGCGCGATCAGCACCTCGCATTCGTGCGCGTTGATCTGCTGCTCCAGCACGTCGTTCTCGAACGGGTGATGCAGCGCCAGCGTGCCGCCCGACAGCAGCCACACCGCCAGCGAAGAGGCGAGGCCTGCAAACGACATCGGCGTGAACGCCGCCATCACGGTCGCGCCCTGCTTGATGTCGGCTTCGAGGGACATCGCAAGCCCGCCGGCGATCAGGCTGAAATGCGGCCGCGGCACCGGGCGAAAGCCCTCCGCCGTGACGTCGAAGGAGATCATCGCCGCCTTGCGGCCGTCCTGGATCACGGCGCGCGTGGTGCCGGGCGGACGGGCCAGGACGTCGTCGAGCGAGGCCATGCCTTCGGGCAGGTCGCGTCCGAAGCCGTAGACGTGACGGATCGAGAACGCCTCGGCGGCGGCGTGCATCGCGAGGTCGGCATAGCTGACGCCGTCGACCGTGCTCATGGTGACGATGGCGCGTGCCGCGGTGCGGTTCAGCGCCGCGGTCAGTTCCGCGTGCCGCCACAGCAGCGGCAGCACGGCGACGACGAGGCCGGCGCGATGGGCGGCGAGCACGGTGAGCACGAACTCCACCGTATTGGGCAACTGGATCGCGATGACGGAATTGGCCGGCAGGCCCGATTCGACGAAATGGGCCGACAGAGCCTCGATGGCCGTGTCGGCCTCGGTATAGCTCATCCGCCGCGGCTGATGTCCGGTGACGCGCGCCTTGTTGAGGGGATCGAGCAGGGCGGTCGCGTGCGGCTGCCGCATCAGCGTGCGCTGAAACAGCGTGTCGAGCGTCGGCGATACGGCTGTCTGGTTCACGGCGTCACTTCGTTTGCGTCGCTTGAGGCTCACCCTTCGACCACCAGGTCTCCGGCAGGTAGCCGGACAGCGCGGTGGCCTTCGGTCGTTCTATCCGATTCCAGCGCGCGATCCATTGCTCGGATACGTTAAACAGCGGGATTGTGTAGAAGCCCGCGATCAGGGCGCGATCGAGCGCGCGCACTGCCGAGATGAAATCCGTATGTTCGCGGGCCTCCAGCAGGGCGCCGATCATGGCGTCGATGGCGGGATCCCTGGCGCCCATGTAGTTTCGGGTGCCCGGATTGTCGGCGGCAGCGCTGCCCCAATAGAAATACTGCTCGTTGCCGGGCGACAGCGACTGGTCCCAGCGGTTCTGGATCATGTCGAACTCGTAGGCGAGCCGGCGCTGGTCGAATTGCACGGGATCGACCGCGCGCACGCTGGCCTCGATGCCGGCGCGCTTGAGGTCGCGCTGGAAGGCGAGCGCGATGCGCTCCTGGTCGCGGGTCGTGACCATGATCTCGAAGGTGAAGGGCGCCTTGGTCGTACGGCTGCGCAGCACCGTGCCGTCGAGATCGTAGCCGGCCTCCGACAACAGTTTCAGCGCGGCGCGCAGAGTGGTGCGGTCGCGGCCCGAACCATCGGTCACGGGCAGACGGTAGCTGCCCTCCAATATCTCGGGCGGAATCTGCGCGGCGAAGGGTTTGAGCAGCTCGCGCTCGCGCGCATCCGCAGGCCTGCCATAGGCCGACAGCTCGGAGCCGGCGAAATAGCCGGCGACGCGCGAATAGAGGCCGAAGAAGTAGTTGCGGTTGACCAGCTCGAAATCGAACAGCAGCGTCAGGGCCTTCCGCACCCGGATGTCGGCGAAGACCGGACGGCGGGTGTTGAACACCAGGAATTCTGACGGTTGCGGCACGCCCGGCTTGACCGTGTCGCGGATCACCTCGCCGCTTCGGGCGGCCGGAAAATCGTAGCCGTCGTGCCAGCGCAGCGGCTCGTGCTCGACGCGGAAATCGTAGAGGCCGCGCTTGAAGGCTTCGAACTGGCCGTTCGCCTCGCGAAAATAATCGAGCCTGATCTCGTCGAAATTGAACAGGCCCCGATTCACGGCGAGGTCGCGGCCCCAATAATCGGGATTGCGCGTGAGCGTCACGCTGGCGCCGGGTTTCACTGCCGTGACCCGGTAGGGGCCGGAGCCGACCGGCCCCGTCAGCGTCGTCTCCTCGAAGGTCGCAACGTCAATCGCATGCTTCGGCAGGATCGGCATCAGGCCGAGGATCAGCGGCAGTTCCCGGTCGTTGGCCCCGGCAAGATCGAAGCGGACGGTGAGGGGGTCGGTTGCCTCAGCCTTCGCGGCCTTAGCATAGTATTGCCGCAGGTTCGGGCGGCCGTGGTCGCGCAGCAGCTGCCAGGAGAACAGCACGTCCTCGGCCGTTACCGGCTTGCCGTCGGAGAAGCGGGCGCGGGGATCGAGGCGGAACGTGACGAAGGTCCGGTCGTCGTCGGTTTCGACCGATTTTGCAAGCAGGCCGTAAAGCGTGAACGGTTCGTCCTGGCCGCGCGCAAGCAGGCTCTCGACCACGTAGCTGCGGACCGGCTGCACCGCCAATCCCTTCACGATGAAGGGATTGAGACTGTCGAAGGTTCCGAGAATGCCCCAGGTCAGCCGGCCGCCCTTGCGGGCATCGGGATTGGCGTAGGGCATGTGGGTGAAATCGGCGGGCATCGCCGGCTTGCCGTGCATGGCGATGGCATGGGCTTCTTCGGCGCGTGCAGCACCGGTCGACAGGCCAGCGGCGAGCGCAAAGGCAAGGACGCAGAGGCGGTGACCGGGGCCCTCGAAGAGGCGCTGGAACATGAACATCGGCACACGTTGATTCGAGGACCGGCGAGCCCGAATCCTATCACAGGGAATTTCACTGGGCGCAGCTGCGGATGTGGTCAAAGACGCTTGTCGGCATTGATCTTTTCGTCGGCCACGCTAAGAAGGCACCCAATCGCGCAAGAGCGCCGAGCCCGTCACGTATCCGCCTCAATTGACGGGGAGAGAGCCGCGCCCAAGGCGGCTTGGTTCGGTGCTTCGGAGCGGTTCGGGCACTTCCCGTTCAGAAAGGGTTTTCTGCAATGAATTTCCGTTACTTGGCCGCGTCCGTCCGGCCGCGCGGGCGACTTCTCGCCTTGTTGACGGCGACGGCATTGGCCGTTCCGTTTGCTGCCGAAGCCCAGACCCCGGCTCCGGCCCCCGGCGCGCCCGCGGCGCCCAAGGCGGCTCCGGCTCCGAAAGCGGCTCCGAAGGCTGCCCCCAAGGCTCCCGCACCGGCGGCCCAGGCCCCCGCTCAAGCTCCTGCCCAGGGCGCTCCGGCGCAGCAGGGCGCGGCCCAGCCCGCCGACCAGCAGATCCAGCTGATCTACGCTCCCTGGACCAAGTTCTGCCTCAAGGGCCAGGACGCCAACGCCAAGCAGGTCTGCTTCACCGGCAAGGACGGTCGCATCGAATCGGGCCAGCCGGTCATTGCCGCCGTCATCATCGAGCCGGAAGGCGAGCCCAAGAAGATCCTGCGCGTGACGCTGCCGCTCGGCATGCAACTGGTCCACGGCACCCGGATCATCGTGGATGGCAACGCACCGCTGCAGCAGCCGTATGTGATCTGCTTCCAGAACGGCTGCATGTCCGACTACGAGGCCACGCCCGAGCTCATCAACAGCATGAAGAAGGGCCAGAACCTCGTTGTCCAGGCGATCAACGCCAACGGCGCGCCGCTGACCCTGCCGCTGCCGCTCGCCGGCGAATTCCAGAAGGCCTATGACGGTCCGCCGACCGATCCGAAGGTGTTCGAGGAAACCCAGAAGAAGCTCCAGGAAGAGCTTCAGAAGAAGGCTGACGAGCAGCGCAAGAAGCTCGAGCAGCAGGGCACGCCGCCCGGTGCGGCGCCGACCGGTCAGAAGTAATCGGGGTTCAAATCCCGGGCATGAAAAAGGCGCTCATCTCGAGCGCCTTTTTTGCTGGCCGTATGTCGGCTTGTGCTGGTCGTATGTCGGCGGTGAAACTTCAGTTCAGCGACGGATTACGGGGGCGGTAGCCGCCATCCTTGTTCTTGATGAAGATCTCTGCGACTTGCGAGTGCCGGATCGGCTCGCCGGAATCATCGGGCAACAAGTTCTGTTCGGAGACGTAGGCGACGTATTCCGACTCCGCGTTCTCCGCGAGCAGGTGATAGAACGGCTGGTCCTTGTGGGGCCGCACTTCCTCGGGAATCGACAGCCACCACTCCTCGGTGTTGTTGAATTCCGGATCGATGTCGAAGATCACGCCCCGGAACGAGAAGATCCGGTGGCGCACGACCTGTCCGATCTGGAATTTGGCGGTCCGCGCTTTAATCATCCCCCGTCGATAGACCAGGATTGTGGCCGATGCTAGTGGCCTTATCTGGAATTAACCTTCGCGTCCGGGGCGGATAGCCCCCAAGTCTTCAGAAAACACTTCATCAATGCTCGATATCCTCAATCTGGCTCTACCTTATTTTGGCCTGATCTTCGTTGGTTTCGCCTGCGGCAAGGTCAAGGCCCTGCCGGAATCGGGCCTCGCCTGGATGAACTTCTTCCTGCTCTACGTGTCACTGCCGGCGCTGCTCTTCGCAATCATGTCGAAGACGCCGTTCGCGGAGCTGAACAACCCGCCGTTTCTGGTCGCGACCACGCTGTCGACGGTTGTGGCGTTCACCCTGGCGCTGGTCGTCGGCAAGGTGCTGGGACGCCTGACATTGCGCGAGGCGACGCTCGCGGGCCTCTCCGGCGGCTACGGCAATATCGGCTATATGGGACCCGGACTGGCGCTCGCCGTGCTCGGGACCAAGGCTGCGGCGCCGACCGCGCTGATCTTCTGCTGCGACAGCATCTTCCTGTTCACGATCGTGCCGCTCCTGATCGAGCTCTCCGATCGCGACCATCCCTCCATAGTGCACGCCTTCGGCGTGGTGCTGAAGCAAATCGTGCTCAACCCGCTGATCATGTCGGCCTGCTTTGGCGCGGCGGTGGCCGCGCTCCATATCGAGTTGCCGGTCGCGCTCGACCGCACCGTCACCTTCCTCCAGAACGCGGCCGCGCCGACCGCGCTGTTCGTGCTCGGCGTGACCGTGGCGCTGCGTCCGTTCGACCGTGTGCCGTGGGAGGTGCCCGGCGTGATCGCGGTGAAGCTCCTGATCCATCCGTTCGCGGCGTTCGGCTTGATGCTGGCGTTCGGTCCGTTCGCGCAGCCCTGGGCCGCGACCGCCGTGCTGATGGCCTCGCTGCCGCCGGCGCTCAACGTGTTCGTCATTGCTCGGCAGAACGATGCCTGGATCGAATCCGCCTCCGTCGCCGTGCTGCTCGGGACGTTTGCGTCGGTGGTCACGCTGACCAGCGTGATGTGGGCGATCCAGACCGGCCGGCTCGTGTTTCCGTGAGGGAAGTGGTCAGGCCGTTCAAGACCTGACGAACGGTTCTTTCCGTCACGATGCTGCGGTCCGCGCGGCGAGAAATGCCTGCTCCAGGTGGGCGCGCATGCGGGTCGAGGCCAGCGGCGCGTCACCGTCGGCAATGGCCTCGATGATCGCGAGGTGCTCCCGGCACCATTCGCGGACGCGCCGGCTGTCGAAATAGCTGCCGAATTCAAGCAGGCGCCGCAGCCGGTTCTGATACTGAACCGCCTGGGCGAAGAATGCGTTGCCGCAGAACTCGGCGCACATCTCGTGAAATGCGGCGTCCGTCTCGAACAATTGCGTGCTGGAGACCGATGCGATGTCGGGGTGCGAGACCAGGTAAAGGTGCTGCAGGCGCATTCGTTCGATGGCGGCGGGATCCGGCTTGAAAGTCGCCAGCAGAAACGCCGAGGGCTCGATCGTCAGGCGAAATTCGTAGCTGGCACGCAGCGAGATGACGGAGTCGAGCGTCGGCAGGAACGCCCAGCCATGCCCTTGCTTGCGTGCGATCAGGCCGTCTTCGGCAAGACGGGAGAGGGTGCGCGCCAGCGCGACGCGGTCCACGTCATAGCGGCGCGCGATCTCGCTCTGGGTGATGGAGCTGGGAATGCGGTGCTCGAGCCGGTCGCGAACGAGCCTTGCGTAGAGCTTCTCGTCCGCCGTCGATGGCACCTCGATCTCGATACGATGCAGCGAATCGAACGGCTTGCGCAGGAAGAAGCCGTGGTTCTTCCTGGTCTCGACGATGCCGCGCTCGGCAAGCAGGTCCAGCGCCGACCTGATCGGGGTCCGCGAGACGCCGATCAGATCGGCGAGCTGCTGCTCGCGCAGATGATGGCCGGGCTCCAGCTTGGCGTCCCTGATGACATCCAGGATCTGGTTGGCGAGGCGAAAGCGGGTTTGCTGGGTTGACCGCGCCATGGCGGGAGGCTCTGGGATCCATCCTGAAGTACGAGTTGTTACTTGCGATACAATGGCTTGAGCTGAGATCCCGGTCAAAATCCATCTGACTAAAGCTTAGACAGCGGATGCTCGCGGATCAGGCTTGACGTAAAAGGCGGCAAAGATTGTATATTAGCCAACAATAAAACAATCAAGCCACAGGGGTTACCCATGTCTCGTTTACGCCTTGCCTGCGGAATCCTGTCGCTTTGCCTGTCCGGATCGGTGATGGCGGCCGACCTCTCGTCAGCCACGCTGGTTGAAAAGGGCGCACTGACCTACGGCGTTGCCGGCACCTTCGCGCCGTTCGAGTTTCAGAAGGACGGCAAGCTCTCCGGCTTCGACATCGACATGATCGGCCTCTTGAGCAAGAAGCTCGCCGTCGAGCCCAAGCCCATGAACATGGAGTTCAAGGGGCTGATCGTCGCGCTGCAAGGCGGCCGCGCCGACATCATCAATTCGGCCATGTACATCAACGAGCAGCGGGCGGCCCAGGTGGACTTCGTCCCCTACCTCAAGATCGGCACGCTCGTTCTGGTGCAGGCGGGCAATCCCGCCAAGATCACCGGTCGCGACGATTCCCTTTGCGGCAAGACCATCGCCGTCACCCTTGGCGGCATCCAGGAAACCTACGCGCGACAGGACGACAAGCGCTGCCGCGACAAGGGGCTTGCCGCCATCAATGTGATGACGCTCCCGACTGCGCAGGATTCGGCGCTGACGCTCCGGCAGGGGCGGGCCGATGTCCTGTTCAATTCCACGCCCGGCGTGGTCGAGTTGATGGACAAGGTGCCCGGCGTCTACGCCGTGGCGGGGGCGGAGTTCGAAGCCAACACGCAGATCGGCATGGCCGTGCGCAAGGGCGACACCGCGATGAAGTCGGCGATGGAGGCCGCGCTGAAGGAGATCGTTGCCGACGGCTCCTACAAGAAGCTGATCGAAACCTGGAAGTTTCCTGCCTCGGTGTCGCTGTTCGACTGAAGGAGCCTGCCGGTGTCCATCGAACTCGTCCTGAAATACCTGACATCGCCGAATTTCCTGCGCGGCGCGGAGATGACGCTGCTGCTGACGGTCGCCTCGCTGATCTTCGGCGTCCTGATCGGCCTCGTGCTTGCGTTGATCCAGGAGAGCCAGACCCGGATCGGCACTGTCGTCACGTTGGCCTATCTCTGGCTATTCCGCGGCACGCCGGTGCTGTTTCAGATCATCTTCATCTACAACGTGCTGCCGTCGTTCGGCATCAGGCTTTCGGCCTTCGTGTGCGCGGTGCTGGCATTGTCGCTGAACGAGGGCGCCTACATGGCGGAGATCCTGCGTTCGGGTCTCCAGGCCGTGAAGAAAGGACAGCGTACCGCCGGTCTCGCGCTCGGCATGACCCGAACCGAGATGATGCGCTACGTCGTGATTCCGCAGGCCGCGCGGATCGTGCTGCCGCCAATCGGCAACCAGATGATCGGCATGCTGAAGCTCAGCGCACTTGTTTCGGTCATTGCCGTGGAGGAGCTGCTGCTGGTCGCGAACCAGACGGCGAGCGCCGACTTCCGCTATTTCGAGGCGTTGACCGCCGCCGGCATCTATTATCTCGCGATGACCACGGCCTTCATGGGCCTGCAGATCCTGCTCGAGACCGTGCTTGATCCCAAGAAGCGGCAGCGGATGCGGCGGCTGACCCTGACCGAACGGATGCTCGGAACATCGAAGGCGCTGGCGGTGCGATAACGCGGATGCAGCATCTTCTCGAAATCGTCGGCATCAACAAAAGCTTTGGCGCGACGCAGGTTCTGAAGACCTGCACGCTGACGGTCGATCCGTCGGAGACGCTCGTCGTGATCGGACCATCAGGGTCCGGCAAGTCGACGCTCTTGCGCTGCGTCAACCTGCTGGAGACGGTCGACAGCGGCGACATCTTCTTCGAAGGCGAGAACATCACGCGAGCCCGGCGCACCGCGCATTTGTTGCGCCGGCAGATCGGCATGGTGTTCCAGAATTTCGAGCTGTTCGCTCATCTGTCGGCGGCCGAGAACGTCATGCTGGCGCCCGTGAAGATTTTGGGAATGAGCCGTGCCGATGCCCATGACATCGCGGTCGACCTCTTGCGCAAGGTGCAGATCCCCGAGAAGGCGGACGCCTTCCCGGACGAACTGTCCGGCGGTCAGCAGCAGCGCGTCGCCATTGCGCGCGCGCTCGCGATGCGGCCCAAGCTGATGCTGTACGATGAGCCGACCTCCGCGCTCGATCCGGAAATGATCCGCGAGGTGCTCGATGTCATGACGACCCTCAGCGCCGAGGGCATGACGAGCATCGTCGTCACCCATGAGATGGGTTTCGCCAAGCGCGCCGCCGACAGAATTGTGTTCATGGAAAGCGGCGAGATCATCGAGAGCGCGCCGAGCGACCAGTTCTTTGGCGGCACGGTCAACGACCGGGCGCGCCGCTTTCTCGATCAGATCCTTCACTGACCCCGATATCCGGAGCCCCTCGATGTCCACTTCTCCCGATGTCGCCCGCATGAAGCGGGAGCTCGCAAGGCTCATTGCGATCGACACGCAAAATCCTCCCGGTCACGAAGCCCCGGCGGCGCAATATCTGCACGACCTGCTGGTCACCGATGGCTTCGACGTCGGCTTGCAGGAGTACAAGCCTGGACGGGTCAACGTCGTGGCGCGGCTAGAGAATGGCGCCGGCCCCGTCTTCGCTTCAACACCCATATGGATGTTGTGCCCGTCGGCGAAGGCTGGTCCTCCGATCCCTTTAGCCTGACCGAGAAGGACGGCCGGCTCTATGGCCGCGGCGCCTGCGACTGCAAGGGGCCGCTGGCGGCGATGCTGGAGGCCATGCGGATGCTCGCGACCGATCGTGCGGCATGGTCGGGAACGCTGCTCGGCGTCTTCGTCGCGGATGAAGAGATCGCCAGCGAAGGCGCCAAATTCTATGCCGCGAGCCATCCTCGGATCGACGCCGCCGTGGTCGGCGAGCCGACCTCGAATGCCGTCTTCTCCGCGCACAAGGGCAGCCTGCGGCCCGTCGTGCGGGTGTTCGGCGTCTCCGCGCATTCCGGAACGCCGCATCTCGGCGAGAACGCGATCTACCGGGCCGGCGAGTTGCTGGGCCTCGTCGCCGAGCATCACGACAAGGTCGTCCGTCACCGCAACCATCCCCTGGTCGGAACCGCCAGCCTCACGGTCACCAGGATCAACGGTGGCCATGCCGACAACGTGCTGCCCGGCGCCTGCGATCTTCTGCTCGATCGCCGGATGGTGCCGGGAGAGGACGAGGACGCCGTGAAGCGCGAGATCGACGAGCTTCTCGTCGTCGCGCGCAAACGCTTCAGCCTGCGCGCCGAAGTCGTCGACTACAAGGCGACGACGGGCGGGGCGACGGAAACGGCGCAGGACAGCGCGATCGTGCAGGCGAGCCTTGCCGCGAGCCGTGCCCACGGTGTGGCAAAGCCGGGCCCGTTCGGCTTCCAGGGCGCTTGCGACCTCGTGCATTTCACGGGCGTCGGCGCGCAAGGAGTCGTGATCGGTCCTGGCGATCTCGCCGTTGCCCACAAGCCCGACGAGTTCGTGCCGACCGACGAGTTCATCACGTCCAGCCTGATCTATCGCGGCGTGGCGAAAGCCATGCTGCGCAACTAGGACCGAGCGTCTTGCGCGTTTCACTGCATCTGGCCGATCTGCACTATGGCGGCGGGCTCGTCCTGCACACGGCGTCGTCGGGCAGCATTCCGTCCCTGGCGGAAGTCTATCTGCGGCTCGATGACGGCGAGACGGTCGGCGTCGGCGAGGTGAGGGCCAACATCGCCTATCTCAACGGCTATGACGAGCGGACCGTGGTAGACGCCATCATCGCCGCCGTTCGCGAGGTCGACTGGCGGCGCGATCCGCTCGATCTGATCGCGATGATGACGCTCTGGGAGGTGCCATACATCGCGCCGGTCCGCACGCTGATCGATTGCGCATTGCACGATCTCGTCGCGCGCCGGGAGCGCAAGACCCTGGCCGCCTGGCTTGGCGCGCCGAATGAGGATGTGACCTGCAAGACCAACCAGACCCTGTTCTGGTCCTCGCACGAGGACTTCCTTGCCAAGGCACAGACCTATGTCGATCGCGGCTTTGGCGATCTCAAGGTGCGCATCGCCTTCGGCGATTTTGCCGAGGATCTGCGACGGGTCGCGGCCCTGCGCCAGCGCTTCGGCGGACGGGTGAAGATTGCGGCGGATGCCAACGGACGCTGGACGGCCGACGAGGCGCTGGCCAAGCTCGAGGCGCTCGCCGCGTATGATCTCGCTTATGTCGAGCAGCCGGTGCCGGCGGGCGACTGGGCTGGCGTCGATGAGCTCGCGCGGAAGAGCCCGATTCCCGTGATGCTCGACGAGAGCATCGCCACGGCCAGTGATATCGCACAGGTGTGCGCCCATCGAGGGCGCGTCTTCGCACATCTCAAGCTCGTGAAGCTCGGCGGCATTGCGCCGACCGTTGCGGCCGCGCGGAAGCTGTCTGCTGCCGGCGTGCCCTTCATGATCGGTCAGATGAACGAGGGCGCCGCTGCCACCGCGGCGGCGCTGCACGTCGCCTGCGCGACCAAGCCTGAATTCGCCGAGCTCTACGGAGCTGACGGGCTCGTCAATGATCCGGTCTCCGGCATCTCCTACACCGACGGGGCAATCCATGCGGAGCGCGCCCCTGGCCTCGGCGTGAAGTTCGACGCCGCCACCACCAAGCTCATCGGAGACTACAGATATGACTAGCGATGCCGTCCAGCAGGGCTCTGAATCAGCCTTCCCCAAGCAGGAATACGACGGACGGGTCGCGCGTGCGCGTGCGCTGCTCGCCAAGGCCGGGATCGACGTCATGGTCGTCACCGGGCCCGAAAACATCTTCTACCTCACGGGGCAGCAGACGCCGGGCTATTACACCTTCCAGGCGCTGGTCCTCCCGGTCGAGGGCGAGCCGGCCTTCGTCGTCCGCCAGCTCGAATATTTCAACTTCATCGCGAATACGTTCATCGCCAATGCGCAAGTCTACCAGGACGGCGACCAGCCGGTGAACTTCCTGGTCAACGTCATCAAGGACCGCGGCTGGGCATCGAAGCGCATCGCAATCGACAAGCGCGGCTGGTTCTTGCCTGTGGCGACCTATGAAGCGCTCCAGGACAAGCTTGGGACACTGCACGATGGCGCCGGCATCATCGAACAGCTTCGTATCGTGAAATCGGCGGCTGAGCTCGAGAAGATCGCCACCGCGGCATCCTATGTCGAGGCCGGCATGCGCGCAGGCCTTGCCGCGGTCAAGTATGGGGCGAGCGAGAACGACCTCGTCTCTGCGATGGTGGGAACGTCGATCGCCTCGGGCTCGGAATATGTCGGCATGGAGCCGCTGGTCTCCGTCGGCCGCCGCAGCGGCGTGCCGCATGGCACCTGGCGGCGCGGACGGATCGGCGCGAACGATCCCGCGTTTCTGGAAATGGCCGCCAGCCATGATCGCTACCACGCGGCGCTGATGCGCAGCGCCTGGATTGGCGCCATGCCGCAGCGCGCGATCGACATGGAGAAGACCTGTCAGGACGGGCTGTCCGCGGCGCTCGACGCGATCAAGCCGGGCGCGCTTTGCGAAGCGCCGCATCTCGCCTGTCAGCGGATCATCGATCGCGCCGGCTACACCGAGAACTTCAAGAAGCGGGTTGGCTACAGCATCGGCATCGCCTTCGCGCCCGATTGGGGCGAGGGCGGCGTGCTCAGCCTGTACACGGGCGTGACCACGGAATTGCGCCCCGGCATGACGTTTCACCTCCCGGTCGCAATGCGGGATTTCGGCCAATTCACCGTCGGCGTCAGCGAGACCGTCATCGTCACCGAAACCGGCTGCCGGCCGCTCAGCACCATCGATCGCTCCATCCTGCGCGTCGCAAGCTGATGCCAAGGGCAGGAGGAATATGCCGGAAAATAGCGTTAAAACAGCGACTTAGGGCGGTACGCTCACGCGGGATCCAGGTTCCGCCAAGCTAGCGTCGCCAGGTCGGCGTCAGACCCTCGCGCATGGCAAAACGCCGGAGCGGGCCGATGGCGCCGAGCAGGTGCATGCCGACGGCGCGGACCGGTTGGAGCGGCAGGAAGTCGTTGAGCAAAGAGCGGTTGGCGATGTCGATCGCGAAGGTCCGGCTCAGGATGTCCGGACGCCGGGCGCCGTCGTAGCGTTTGAGCACCTCGTCCGCGCCGGGATCATGGCCCGCTGCGATCGCCTCGCCCGCGAGCCGCGCAATGTCGGCGGCATCGCGCAGGCCGAGATTGAGGCCCTGGGCGCCGATCGGCGGGACCACATGGGCGGCCTCGCCGACCAGCGCGATACGGTCGCGGCCGAAGGATTTTGGACGCTCGATCGCCAGCGGAAACAGGTTGCGCCCGGGCTCGACCGTCATGCGTCCCAGGATCGAATGCGACTGCTTCTCGATCGCGGCGGACAGCTCCTCGTCGCTGAGGCCACGCAGACGCTCGGCGTCCGCGGGCGCCGATACCCAGACGATGCTGGAGCGGTCGCCGGGCAGCGGCACGAATACGCAGGGCCCGTGCGGCGTGTGGAACTCGGTCGAGACGTTGCGATGTGGCCGCGTGTGGCCGACGTTGAAGGTGAGCGCGGTCTGCGTCAGCTCGCGCCGCGCAACTGCGATGCCGGCGGCCTCCCGGCACAATGAATGCCGGCCGTCGGCGCCGACCACGAGCCGGGCCGAGAGGAATTGTGCGGAAGCCGTGCGGATCGCGACATCATCGGCTTCGATGACGACGCTTTCGGCCTCGCCGTCGAAACGGACGATCCCGGGCAGCTCCGCCGCTCGCTCTTCCAGCGCCAGCATCAGCGAGCGGTTGTCGATGTTGTAGCCGAAGGCGTCGAGCCCGATTTCGTGACAGGAGAAACGGACCTCCGGCGCGCGGAACAGCCTCCCGGTGTCGTCGACGAGCCGCATGACCTCCAGCGCGGCCGCCTTGTCCCTGCAGCGCTGCCAGACGTCGAGGCTTTCCAGGAGATCGATGGAGGCGCCCAGCAGCGCGGTGGTGCGATTGTCGGCATAGGGCAGGCGCCGTGCCACCAGCGCGGTCCGTGCTCCGGCCTGCGCCAGTGCGATCGCCGCTGCCAGTCCGGCCGGGCCGCCGCCGATCACGGCTGCGTCAAAAAGTGTCGATGCGTCTGTCATGGAACGACAAATGACACGCCCCGCGGCAAATTCAAGCCCACCTATTTTTCCTAGGGTTTATGGCGAATTGTGCGACCGGGCGCCGCAATGGCTTATGTGCAAACCGGTCTCATTCTGGTAGCAGAAGCCATGGACAGCCAAGAGGATTCCCTGAAGCCGACACCCGCGATCCGCGCCGCGGCGTTCTCGGTGCATATCTTCACCGCCTTCGGTGCGGCGATCGCGCTGCTCGCGATGCTGGAGGCCGTGCGCGAGCACTGGGCGGCGATGTTTCAGTGGCTGGGCGTCGCGCTGATCATCGACGCGATCGACGGTCCGATCGCGCGCCGGCTCGACGTCAAGAACGTGCAGCCGAACTGGTCGGGCGACGTGCTCGATCTCGTGGTCGACTTCGTCAACTATGTGTTCGTGCCGGCCTATGCGATCGTGGCGAGCGGGCTGTTGTTGCCGGTCGCAGCGCCCTTGCTCGGCGTCGCCATCATCGTCACCAGCGCATTATATTTCGCCGATCTGCGCATGAAGGCCGACGACAATCATTTCCGCGGTTTCCCGGCGCTGTGGAATGCGGCGGCGTTCTACCTGTTCCTGCTGCACTGGTCGCCTTTGTGGTCCACGCTGCTGGTCGCGGCGCTGGTGGTGCTGACATTCGTGCCGTTCCACGTGCTGCATCCGGTCCGGGTCGTGCGGCTGCGCTGGCTGACCATGTCGCTGATCGCGATCTGGGCGCTGCTGTCCCTCTACACGCTGGACATGGACTTTCGCGTTGGCCCCGGCGTGACGGTTGCGCTATGCGCGATCGCACTCTGGATCAGCTTCAGCGACGCCTTGATCCGCCTCGCAAGATCCTTCGCATGATGCATCTGATCACCAGCCCCGAGGCATGGGCCGCGCTGCTGACCCTGACCTCGCTCGAGATCGTGCTCGGCATCGACAACGTCATCTTCCTGTCAGTGATCGTCTCGCGCATCCCGGAGCAGCAGGCGAACCGCGCCCGCCAGATTGGGCTCGCGCTGGCGCTGATCTTCCGCATCATCCTGCTCAGCGTGCTGGTCTGGCTGATCGGCCTCACCGCGCCGGTGTTCTCGTTTGCAGATTACGAGTTTTCCTGGCGCGACCTGATCCTGATCGGCGGCGGCCTGTTCCTGATCGCGAAGGCGACCCACGAGATCCACGCCGAGGTCGAGGTCGATGACGAGGACGGCGATGAGAAATCCGGCGGCAGTGCCTTCTTCTGGGTGATCGTCCAGATCATCATCATCGACATCGTGTTCTCGCTGGACTCGATCATCACCGCGATCGGCATGGCCCAGGACATCGAGATCATGATCGCGGCCGTCGTGATCGCCTGCCTGATCATGTACATTTCGTCCGGGCCGGTGTCGCGATTCGTCGCGGAGCATCCGACCACAAAAATGCTGGCGCTGGCCTTCCTGGTGCTGATCGGCGTCGCGCTGGTCGCGGACGGATTCAGATTCCACATCCCGCGCGGCTACATCTATTTCGCAATTGCGTTCTCGGCGGCGGTCGAATTCTTCAACGTGCTGGCCAAGCGCAACCGCAGGAAGGCGCGCAAGCCGTCGGTATAGCCGTCCCGTCGGCGTCGAGTTGACAAGGCGGGCGCGATGTCTTTCGCTCAGCCTTGGAGAAGAGGAGGTCAGGTGATGACCAAAGCCATCCGTGTGCACAAGGTCGGAGGCCCCGAAGCCCTGGTCTATGAGAGCGTCGAGGTGCCGGCGCCGGGCCCCGGCGAGGTGCGCATCCGCCAGCACGCGGTCGGCCTCAACTTCATCGACGTCTATTACCGGACCGGCCTCTACAAAGCGCCGGGGCTGCCCTTCATCGCCGGCAACGAAGCCTCGGGCGAGGTGGTTGCGGTCGGGCCCGGCGTCACGCATTTCCATCCCGGCGACCGCGTCGCCTATTACCACAACCTCGGCGCGTATACCGGCGAGCGCAACCTCCCTTGGGAGAAGCTGGTCAAGCTGCCCGACCACATCACGCACGAGCAGGGCGCCGTGCTGATGCTGAAGGGGCTGACGGTGTGGTATCTGCTGCACAAGACCTTCAAGGTCGAGCCGCATCACCGCGTGCTGATCCACGCCGCCGCCGGCGGCATCGGCCTGCTCGCCTGCCAATGGGCGAGCGCGCTCGGCGCCCACGTCATCGGCACCGTCGGCTCGCGCGAGAAGGCCGAGCTCGCGGAGGCCAATGGCTGCGACCACGTCATCCTCTACAACGAGGAAGACTTCGTCGCCCGCGTCAAGCAGATCAGCCGCAACGAGGGCTGCGACGTCGTCTATGACGGCGTCGGCAAAGCGACTTTCCCGGGCTCGCTGTCCTGCCTGAAGCCGCGCGGCATGTTCGTTTCTTTTGGTAACGCGTCCGGCCCCGTGCCGCCGTTCTCGATCGCCGAGCTCAACAATCACGGCTCGCTGTTTGCGACCCGGCCGAAGCTCAACGACTATATCGGTACGCGCAAGGAGCTGCTGGAAGGCGCCGACACGCTGTTCGCCGCGGTCATCAATGGCAAGCTGCACGTGCCGATCAACCATGCCTACGCGCTGAAGGACGCCGCGAAGGCCCATATCGATCTCGAAAGCCGCAAGACGACGGGCGCGTCGATCTTGAAGCCGTAAGAGTGGTGGTCCCGCGAGGACTCGAACCTCGAACCTCCGCGCCCGCAACGCGGTGCTCTCTCCCTTGAGCTACGGAACCCATATGGCCCCAATGTGCGCAGGGCGCATTGGGGTTGGTACTTCAGCTGTCCATCGCATCGGCCAGCTGTCGTAGGGTGGGCAAAGGCGCAAAGCGCCGTGCCCACCATTTCGTAACGACGGTTTGAAAGGTGGGCACGCTTCGCTTTGCCCACCCTACGGCACTATGCCACCCGTCTTGCCGCGCCGGCCTTGGTCAAGATGCCATCGAGACAATCGATCATCTCGGCGATCTCCGCCTTCGTGACATTCAGCGCCGGCATGAAGCGCAAGCTGTCGACCTGCGGCGCGTTCAGCAGCACGCCGGCCTCGAACGCCTGCGCGACGATCCCTGGCGCGATAGGAAGCTTGAGATCGAGCGCCAGCAGCAGCCCGCGGCCGCGCACGCCGCCGAGCCCGTGCCGGGCCGAGACCTTCTGCAGCTCGCTTTCGAGCAACAGGCCGGTCTCGGTGATCGACTTCAGGAAGTCGGGCTTGGAGACTTCCTCCAGCACCGCAAGCCCCGCCGCGCACATGATCGGGTTGCCGTTGAACGTGCCGCCCTGGTCGCCGTGCTCGAAGCAGGAGGCGCGTTCGGTCGCGAGCAGCGCCGCGAGCGGCACGCCGCCGCCGATGCCCTTGCCGAGCGTCATGATGTCGGGTGCGATGCCGGCGTGCTCATAGTGGAAGAGCTTTCCGGTCCGGCCCATGCCGGTCTGGATCTCGTCGAAGATGAGCAGCAGGCCGTGTGCCTCGGTCAGCGCGCGCAGCTCCTGCAAAAACTTGTCGGTCGCCGGCCACACGCCCGATTCACCCTGGATCGGCTCGAGCATCACAGCCACCGTGTTGGCGTTGGCCAGCTTCTCGACCGAGGCGATGTCGTTCAGCTTCGCCTTCTTGAAGCCTGATACTTTCGGCTCGAACAACGGCTCGAACGCCTTCTTGCCTGAGGCCGACATCGTCGCCAGCGTCCGGCCGTGGAAGCCGCCTTCGAAGCTGATGATCTCGAACGCGCCGTTCCTGTGCAAGCTGCCATATTTGCGCGCGAGCTTGATCGCGCCCTCATTGGCTTCCGCACCCGAATTGGCAAAGAACACCTGGTCGAACGCGCTGTTTGCGACAAGCTGCTCAGCCAGCTTCAGGCTCGGCTCGTTGTAGAAAGCCGGGCTCGGCGTCAGCAGCCGTTTTGCCTGTGCGGCGAGGGCATCCGCGATGACGGACGGGGAGTGGCCGAGGCAGTTCACGGCCCAGCCCTGCACGAAATCGAGATAGCGCTTGCGGCTGTCGTCCCAGAGGTAGGAGCCCGCGCCGCGGACGAACACGGCCTTGGGCCGTGCGGTGATGTCCATCAGCGCGTCATACGGATGGGTGGCGGTGGTCATGTCGAACTCCTCTGGAGGCGGGTGGAAAAGGGACGCAAAAAGCAAGAAGGCCGCACTTTGCGGGTGCGGCCTTCTCGAAAACTGTGCTGAATTCAGGTGTTCAGCGGCGTCGTCGGACATGGCGCAACCCATCATCGTCGCGGGAGCGACGACGCATGGCCTGGCGCAGATGGGTCCGAGAGTTGATCATGGGGCGCGTGCCTACAGCCGAATGGCAGGACTTGTCAAGCGGGCGTTTTGCGCAACGCCCGCTCGGCTTGCATCGGCGATGTCGGAGTTCTTCACTGAACGCAGTAATGCGCGAACACATCGGCGATGCCGGCGTTGACCGCTTTCGCCGCTGCGATGTCGCGCTCGGCGGCCTCGTTGTCGCCCTTCTTCCGCTTCGCAAGCCCGCGGCCGTAAAGTGAGCTGTCGAACTGCGGCCTTGCGTTCAGCGCTGCGTCATAGTCGGCAATCGCCGCGTCGAGATTGCCGAGCTTGAGATAAGTGAGGGCGCGGCTGTCGAGCGTATCGGGGTCGTTGGGCGCCATCCGCAGCGACTGCTCGCAATCGGCCAGCGCCTCCTGCAATCGTCCAAGGATCGCGCGCGTCATGCAGCGCGAATTGAACACGCCGGAATAGATCGGATTGGCCTTGATCGCGCGGTCGTAATCCTCCAGCGCCAGCGCATAATCATGCGTCTCGAAATACATGCTCGCGCGCGCATAGGCGTCGAGGTCGTTGTTGGGAGAGAGTTGAAGCGACCTGTCGAAATCGGCCAGCGCGCGGGCACGGTCGCCGCGGTCACGATAGACGCGTGCACGGTTGCCGTAGGCCGGGCCGTAATTCGGGTCGAGCTTGATCGACATGTCGAGATCGGCGAGCGCCTGATCGGCCTTGTCGTGCTCGCGATAGGTCGAGCCGCGGTTGTAATAAGCCAGCGCGAATTTCGGATCGAGCTTGATGGCCCGATCGTAATCGGCGATCGCATGCGCGTAATCGTCCTTGCCGGAGTATGAATTGCCGCGGTTGTTGTAGTATTGCGCGTCATTGGGCTCGAGCCGGATCGCGCTCGTATAGTCTGCGATGGCATGGTCGCGATCGCCGAGATCGTCATAGACAATGCCGCGATTATACCAGGCGATGGCGTCCTTCGGATCGAGGTCGATGGCGCGGTTGAGGTCGGCCACAGCGCGCTCCCTGTCCCCCTTGCGCCGGAAGATTTCGCCGCGGTTGGCAAGCGCCCGCGCATGGGATGGGTTGGTTCGCAGCACCGCCGAGCAGCCGGCGAGGCGTTGCTCGTCGCTGACCTCGTTGATGCCAAAGCACAATTGCCGCGCCTGCGCGGGCGACGGGGATTGGGCAGCGGCGGGAAGCGCGAGCAGGATCAATGCTGTGCCAATCGCGTACAGCCCGCTCCGGATACCAGCCTTGTGATTGTATTTCATCGATCACCGCGTAGAAACCATTGAGCCTCTAGCGCGTTTGTGATCAACGGACGCCAATTGGTTCGAACCGAACGCGACTCGGCTCAGACCAAGGGAGACGGGACCAACCAGACAGTTTTCAGCCTTGTCCGATACCCCTTACCCGATTGACCTCGACAGCATTCGCGGCGCGTTTCCGCCGGGAATCGAAGCGCCGACGCTGCTGGTCGACTTTGCCACCTGGCTCAAGGGGCGTCCCTGGGGCAGCGTCGGCTGCTTCTCCCTGCAGGGCCAGTTCTCCGATTCCGCGCCGATCGTCGACGGCAGTCCGTTGCGCGACAGATTCTCGCTTTTCATGCGCTTGCCCGACGGCTCGGCCGTCGGCGGCTGGTATGGCGCCGGTCTCGACCGCGACAACCCGCCGATCGTCGGACTGGGGTCGGAGGGCGATTACGAGCTGCTCGCACCGAGCCTCGACGGGCTGCTCGCCAAGTTGACATCGCAACAATTCGACAAGGCCTGGAGCGATCTCAAGCCGCATGAGGAGGTCGAGTGCCAGACGGTCGAGCTCGCGCAATGGCTCGCCGAACGGCCGGCCGGCGAGCCGGCTGCGCCGGACGACGGCGCCTCTGAGCTGCCCGACTTCCGCGGATTCGTGGAGAAATGGAGCCGGGATCGCGAGGACTATTGGGCCAACCATCGCCTGATGGCCGAGCTTGGCTGGCGGCTTGCCGCCCATCTGCCCAAGGGCAAGAAGCCCTGGGACAAGACGCATTTCGAGATCGCGATCGTCGGTAGCCAATACCAGGCTCGCGTGCTGACGCGCGGACCGCAGCCGTTCGAGGAAGCCGCCTCGATCGAATCCCTGTTGCGCGATCTGCGCGAGGAGATGCGCCGCGCGCAGCCCGAGCTTGGCCTGTGGTACGTGATGAATTTCGGACTCTATGCCGATGGCCGCGTCATGCCGAGCTTCGAGTACGATTTGCGCCCGACCATCGACGGCGAACCGGCGAAGCTGTCGGAGGCCAAGGCCGATCTCACCCGCGCACCAAGGCCGGAGCGCTGGGTGCCGAAGTGGCTGGCGGAAGACTGATCGAGCGACATTTGCGCTTGCGCTTGATGAGCGCTTGGTGATCCTGCCGTTAGCAGGTTGGCGGCACCAGAGGCGCGGGTGATCAAATCAGTACAATTCGAGAAGATTGGCGCGGCGCCAATGCTTCCTGGTTTCTCGCTCGCTGCGAGCGCGGTTGCGGGCGATCAGTCGCTGCTGTTTCTGTTCGAATCCTCGGAAGGTAGCGCAGAGACGGGGAATGCGTTGCGCGCCGCTGGCGTGTTGCCACATCCGAAGATGGGCAGGTTGAAGCGTTACCGTCTGCTCAGGTTGAATGGCGGATCGGAGCTATGGATCGATCTGCCTCCTCTCGAACTTCACGATCCCCATGTCGATCTCTTTCCAGACGGACGGGTCTTGCTGGCGAGCGCCTGGTGTGCCTGGCGAGCCGAAAGAGACTATGACGTGAACGGAATCATCTTCGATTCCCGTACGGCACAAATGAACCGTCTCCTTTTGGGGGACGGCATCAGCGATCTGCAGATCGACAGTCGCGGCCGGATCTGGGTTGCGTATCTCGACGAGGGCATCTTCGGAAATCATGGATGGGGACATCCGGGCCCTGCGCCGGTCGGGCAGGCCGGCCTGGTCTGCTTCTCGGCTCTCGGCGAGAAAATCTGGGAGTTTCCGAACGATGCGGGCCATGCGATCTACGATTGTTATGCGCTCAACGTGTCTGGTGCGGAGGCCGCGATTTTCTTTTATTCGGATTTCCCGGTCTGTTGGATTGGCGCAGACTTCCAATTGACCTGGAAGCGAACGAAACTTCTAGGCTGTCATGCATTCGCGATGTCCGAGACCGAAATCCTGTTCTCCTCGCAATATCAGGAGTCCCCCGAGACGGCGCATCTCGGGCGATTGGATCGAGACGGGATTGTCATGTCAAAGCGAGCGCGTCTGGCGATGCCGGACGGCTCGGGCCGGCCATCCGGCCGATTGCAGGGCCGGGGCAGGCATTTGTATCACATCGGTGAGGACGGCGTTTATCGGGCTACGGTGGATTGAGGTCGTTAGCAAACGCCCTCAAAACCCCGCGCCGCTGCCGGGCAGGTCGTACTCGTCGGCGCGCTCGATCATCGCGGTGACGATCTCGCCGACGCGCAACGGGAACGGCACCTTCGATCCCCCTTGACTTAGAGTGCGCTCGAAGGGGTATCTGTACGTGCGTCAGTACGAGAACGGGCACACATGAAGATCGGCGACCTCGCAAAACGAACCGGCTTGTCGACGCACACGTTGCGTTATTATGAACGCATCGGGCTGCTGCCATACGCAGACCGGGATCGTTCCGGCCAGCGTGACTTTGACGCATCGATCCTCACATGGATCACATTCATCGGTCGACTCAAGACCACGGGAATGCCGATCCGGGACATGTTGCGTTATGCGGCGCTTCGTGATGAAGGCGAAGCCACCGGGCCAGCCCGGCGGCAGATGCTGGAAATCCACCGGGAACAGGTTCGCACGCAGATTGCCGAACTCCAGGAATGCCTGCTCGTCCTTGATACCAAGATCGCCGGCTATGCCGGCGACGAACAGAGGACGAAGGAAAATGACGCACGCCCAAACACAAGCCGAAAGTCGCTTCGATCGCGGCCAGCGGGCCCTGTCACGCATTGACGGCAGAGCCGGCGAAAAGGTCGTCGCCTCTCTCGCCGACATCGCTCCGGATTTCGCACGCTACGTGATCGAGTTTCCCTTCGGCGACATTTACAGCCGACCGGACCTCGGCCTGCGCGATCGAGAGATCGCGACGATCGCCGCGCTGACGGCGCTCGGAAATGCCGCGCCTCAGCTCAAAGTGCATATCGATGCGGGTCTGAACGTCGGGCTGTCTCGCGGCGAGATCGTGGAGATCATCATGCAGATGGCCGTCTATGCGGGCTTCCCGGCGGCGGTGAACGGGCTGTTCGCAGCCAAGGAGGTGTTTTCCGCGCGAGAAGCGAGATGACGAAGCGCGCCGATCTCGCCCGCGCATCCAGGCCGGAGCGCTGGGTGCCGAAATAGTGGGCGTGATTGCCTCCACAGCGTCATTGCGGGTGCAGCGAATGCAAATCCATCCCCGTCATCCTTGTAAGTCTCGAATCGCTGGATCGGATAGAGTGTCCGGTGCGGTAACGGACGGGAGACCGCTTCATC